>DATCKK010000100.1:0-2388 GCA_036562325.1 Cytophagaceae bacterium
GATTTTGGAAACCCAGCCGGATAATGTTACCTCTTTGTTTATATCTTGTAGCCTTAATTCACCACATGTATGAGTTCTCAGCATAAAAATTTATAATTTTATTGTTGCTTGCGAAGTTAATTATTTGTTTCCGCCTTTTAAAACTATATTTTTAGCATTTGAAAAAAATAAGACAATAATATAAAATTGAAAACATTATATAAATAAACGTTTTCTTTTAGAGTATGAGAAATATAGTGATAGTGCTTTGCTGCCTTTTGTTGTGCAGTTCGCAAACAGCCACTCTTTCGACCAAAAAGGTGGCGGACGGGATCAGGGTGAAACTACCAAAGGACTTTTTGGTCATGTCAGACGATGATATTGCAGCCAAATATCCTTCAACTAAAAAACCATTGGCCATGTTTACCAATGTGGACCGGATGGTAGACTTTGGTATTAATGTGAGTAAAACGGTATTCCCCGGAAATGACCTGGAGATATTGAAAGGTGTCTATAAGGCCACCATCATGGATACCTATACCAATGTTCAGTTTACTAAAGAAGAAATACAAAAAATTAAAAACAGAGATTATATCGTCTTTGAATACACAGGCCAGTTTGAAAAGGTAAAAAATTATACCTATATCCAATACACGCTTATCAATGGTCAGGTGTTCATTTTTAACTTTACCTGCCCGGCAAGTGAAAAAGCAAAGTGGGCTGAAACGGCTGAAGCCATCATGACTTCTGTTAAGATTAATGAGAGTGGGTTGAAGTTGCCACAAGCGCCTGCCTATCAGAACTCTTCCAAAGGTAAAAATCCTCAACAGGTGTTGGAGATGCAAAAGGCTCAAAAAAAGCAAACGAGTAAAAAAACAAAATAGTGGAACTATCGGTTTATAGTGATGAGCATTATATGAAGGAGGCCTTTAAAGAGGCCTTACTTGCTTTTGAGGAGGGGGAAGTGCCGGTAGGAGCGGTAGTTGTGTGTAATAAAAAAATTATTGCAAGAGCACACAACCAGACAGAGCGTTTGAATGATGTTACCGCACATGCAGAGATGATAGCATTAACCTCTGCAGCTAATCATCTGGGAAGTAAATATCTGGAAGAGTGTGACCTATATGTTACACTGGAACCTTGTGTGATGTGTGCGGGAGCTATTTTCTGGGGGCAGTTCAGGCGATTAATTTTTGCTGCTTCTGATGAAAAGAGGGGATTTACCAGGGTAGAAACCAATTTGTTACATCCCAAGACTCAGGTCGTTAAAGGAATCATGGCAAAGGAAAGTGAGCAATTATTGCGTGATTTTTTTAAAAAACTGAGAAATTAATAACTTTGGGCAGAATACATGTTTAACCTTAAAACTTTTTAAATATGCCATTTGAGTTACCATCACTTCCATATGCGCCAGACGCGCTGGAACCACATATTGATAAAGCTACCATGGAAATTCACCATGGTAAACATCATAACGCTTATGTAACTAACCTTAACAAGGCTATTGAAGGAACAGATGCTGCCAATAAAAGTATTGAAGAAATCTGCAAAAATGTAAGCAAATATTCAGCAGCAGTTAGAAATAACGGAGGAGGCCACTATAACCACTCTCTTTTCTGGACTATTCTTACTCCACAAGGAAAAGGAAAGCCTTCAGGAGAGTTGGCTTCAGCTATTGATAAAGCGTTCACTTCTTTTGACAAATTTAAGGAAGAGTTTAGTAATGCCGCAGCTACCCGATTTGGTTCAGGTTGGGCTTGGTTGATAGTAAACAACGGTAAACTGGAAGTTACTTCTACACCTAACCAGGACAATCCATTGATGGATGTAGCTGAGAAAAAAGGAACTCCTATTTTAGGCCTTGATGTGTGGGAGCATGCTTATTACCTGAAATATCAAAACAGAAGACCTGATTATATCAACGCATTCTGGAATGTTGTGGATTGGGACGCAGTAGCTAAAAGATATGAAGCAGCTATCAAGCAAACTGCTGTTAGCTAACTAAGTATTCAATAAATCTGCTTATTGATAAAAAGAGGCTGATCCGGTTTTCGGGACAGTCTCTTTTTATTTTGGTATGGATTGTTTATTAGTTGGTTAATATAAGTTGGTTAATATAAGTTGGTTAATATACTATGGTAGAAGTTATATGTCTGTGAACTTTTTAAATACAGTTTATAACAAGACTTGTCGCAAAATCAAAATTTTGCATAAAAGCATAAATTAACTCAAAAGTTTTTTAAAAAAGGTATCTTTGTAGCTTCGTAGTAATAAGAACAAAGAATAATGAATGAACAAAGAGATTACCTAATAGACAGATTAACTCAGCCGGTTCAAAAATTTATACAAAATGAAAAAGCAGGGGGAATAGCACTTGGAATAAGTGTAATTATTGCCCTGGCTCTGGCT
>DATCKK010000129.1:0-10186 GCA_036562325.1 Cytophagaceae bacterium
GTTCTAAAGTGGTAAAGCTGATGGACTATGACGCGCAAATCAAAAAAGATCTTTTAACAGGAAACGAAGAACCAATGAAATTCCCGAAAGAGAATGTACTTCAATTCCTGACAGAAGATGGTACGCTCGTGTCTGCCAGACCTTCAGGAACCGAGCCCAAAATCAAATTCTACTTCAGTGTAAATGATACTCTTCCCAGCCGGGAAAAATATGAGGAGGTAGATAAACTGCTGGATAAGAAAATTGATACTTTGATCACTGAACTGAAACTTAAATAAAGGTCATACTAAATCCTTGAATAATTCTGGTTTATGGACCAGTATTAAGTATGAATTAATTTTAAAATAGCGACTGTCCTTGTTTTTCAGGTGCAGTCGCTATTTTTAGATAAAATCTCCGCAAAATGAATATTGATGAGCTAAATGATGTAGAGTCCAACAGACCGGTGAATCTCACAATGAAGATACTGAATTTGATCTTCTTAGCACTACTACTGGGCCAGTTCGCCTTTGCAGCAGTTATATTTTTTATTCATTACTCCCAGGAGTTACCCGGTGACAAGGCAATTCACCTAATCATGCAATATGCAGTACCTCTCGTTGCTGTTACCTCCATTGGATTAACTAAAATACTGCATGATAAAATCATTTCCTCCATCGGAACAAATACCGGAATTACTGATAAATTAAGCAAGTATAAGACAGCCTCCATTATCCGGCTTTTCGGCCTTGAAGCTTCTAATATTTTTACACTGGTAGCCTATTTACTGACCGGACAGACCTATTATTTATATTTTTTTGGGATAATTATTGTTTTATTCTTAATGGCCAAACCTTCCAGGTTTAAGTTTCACGAACTGCTGGGAGAATAGTGTTGCTATTTTAGGCTCCCTGAACATTAAATACTGAAAATCAATATTTACCTTTTTTCCTATCTCTCAATCCACTATTTGACCAACTTCCCTGTTAAAAAGTAAACCAACTCAATTATACATAATTATAAGAATTCCGCGAGATTTTAAGGAAATGTACTAAAATGCCCCTTAATAAAATTCTTTTTCTGTAAAAAATTCTGGAAATTAGCGGTTCAAATTTTCAATTCTGCGATTTTAATATAATTATGGAGAATAATAAGTACTTTATCATTGATTTTGACAGTACATTCACACAAGTAGAAGCATTAGACGAGCTGGGTGCGATTTCTTTGCGGGACCATGCCGATAAAGAAGCTATTTTGGAAGAAATAAGAAATCTGACAAATAGTGGAATGGAGGGAAAAAGCTCATTTACAACCAATTTAACCAAAAGACTGGAACTACTTAAGGCCAATAAAAGGCATTTGGCACCGCTAATCGCTGAATTGAAAACCAAAGTCTCGGAATCAATCAAAAGAAACAGAGAATTTTTCAAGCAGTTTGCCGACAACATTCTTATTGTTTCCAGTGGATTCAAAGAATTTATTACTCCTATTGTAACTGAATATGGCATAAAAGAAGAAAATATTTATGCCAACACCTTTGTATTTGATGAAAATGACAACATCATCGGCTTTGACAAAAGCAATGTGTTATGTTTGGACAAAGGGAAAATTCAACAACTAAAATCACTAAATCTTAAAGGCGATGTATATGTAATCGGAGACGGTTACACTGATTATGAAATCAAAGAAGCTGGCCTAGCCAATAAGTTCTATGCATTCACAGAAAATATCGAAAGAAAAGCTGTAATTGAGAAGGCAGAACACATTGCCCCCAGCTTTGACGAATTCTTATATCAAAACAAATTACCAATGGCAATTTCTTATCCCAAAAACAGAATAAGTGTATTACTACTTGAGAACATCCACCCGGAAGCTCTGAGGTTGTTTAAGAGTGAAGGTTACAAGGTTGATGTTATTTCAAGTGGCCTGGATGAGGATGAGCTTTGCGAAAAAATTAAAGACGTATCTATTCTTGGAATCAGATCTAAAACCAATGTAACTGCAAAGGTACTTAGCCATGCAAATAAACTGATGGCAGTAGGAGCCTTCTGTATAGGTACCAACCAAATAGACCTGAAAAGCTGTGTTCAAAGAGGAGTAGCTGTATTTAACGCTCCTTACAGCAATACCCGAAGTGTGGTAGAGCTTGCTATCGGTGAAATCATCATGCTTTACAGAAACATCTTCGAAAAAAGCACTAAAATGCACAAAGGTGGTTGGGACAAATCTGCTAAAAACAGCTTCGAGATAAGAGGTAAAAAACTGGGTATTGTAGGATACGGGAACATCGGAGCCCAGCTTTCTGTGTTAGCAGAAGCCATGGGAATGGAAGTTTACTATTATGATATAGTAGAAAAATTATCATTAGGTAATGCGAAAAAATGCAGTTCTCTGACCGAGTTATTAAATATTGCAGATGTTGTATCCTTACACGTAGATGGCAGACCTGGTAATAAAAATCTGATAGGTAAAAAAGAATTTGATGCCATGAAGGAAGGATCAATACTTCTGAATTTAAGCCGTGGCCACGTAGTAGACATTCAGGCATTAGTAGAAAACCTTAAGAGCGGAAAACTTATTGGGGCAGGCGTTGATGTGTTCCCTCAAGAGCCAAAAAATAACTCCGAGGAATTCATTAATGAATTAAGAGGTTTACCGAATGTAATCCTTACTCCACATATCGGAGGTAGTACAGAGGAAGCACAATTTAATATTGCCAACTTTGTTCCAAACCGTATCATAGAATACATCAACACCGGTAACACTTTCCAAAGTGTTAACTTCCCAAATATTCAGCTGCCTGAACTGGTAAATGCTCACAGGTTGATTCACCTTCATGAAAATGTTCCTGGCATTTTGGCTCAGATCAACAATGTTCTTGCTAAACATAACATCAACATTGAAGGGCAATACTTAAAAACCAATGAACAAGTCGGCTATGTAATTACTGATATTAACAAAGAATATAATAAAGAAGTAATCAGCGACTTGAAGAGTATACAGCATACTATCAAATTCAGAATACTATATTAATAATATATTTCAGTGACAAAGAAAATATTTTTCACTCCCGGGCCATCAGAACTATACCCTACAGTAAGCAAACACATAGGGACGGCTTTGGAAAATAAAATAGGAACTATCTCTCACAGAAGTAAGCAGTTCCAGGATTTATACAAGTTCACGACAGACGGTTTAAGATCTTTTCTTAAACTTCCGGATAACTATCAAATATTATTTCTTAGCTCTGCTACGGAAATTTGGGAACGAATTATCCAAAACTGTGTAGAGCATACCTCCTATCACTGTATTAATGGCTCCTTCTCTAAAAGGTTCTATGAATTTTCCGGGGAGTTAGGGAAAAAGGCCATAAAAAATGAAGTACCGTTCGGCAAAGGCTTTTTTGGTGACCAGGTGGAAGTACCTACTGAAGCAGAAATAATTTGCCTAACCCAAAATGAAACCAGCTCAGGTGTATGTATGCCTGTAGAGGAAATAAATAAGGTACGTGCTAAAAATCCGAATGCACTGATATTTGTAGATGCTGTTTCGTCCCTGCCATATCCGGCTTTCGATTATTCTAAAATCGATTCGGTATTTTTCTCAGTACAAAAATGCTTTGGACTACCCGCAGGACTTGGAGTTTGGATATTAAACGAACGGTGCGTTGAAAAAGCAAAAACGCTCCTTGCAAAAGGAGTTTCCATTGGTACATACCACACAATTCCTTCGCTATTAAGTAAAGCCGTAGCTAATCAAACTCCGGAAACTCCTAATGTGCTTAATATATACTTATTAGGCAAGGTTGTAGAGGATATGAATAAAATCGGTGTGGAGCAAATAAGGAAAGAAACCGAGAAAAAGGCTGCCATGCTTTATGATTATCTAAAGTCGAGTTCCAACTTCTCTGTATTTGTAGAGGAAGAAAAGCATCGTTCAGCTACTACCATTGTGGCTGATACTAAAATAACCTCTGCAGAAGTTAATAAAAAGCTGGAACCGTTTGATATGGCGGTAGGTTCAGGATATAGTTCTTACAAAGAAAAACAAATACGAATTGCCAATTTCCCGGCCCATTCTGTGGAGCAGGTGGAAAAGCTTATTTCAAAACTTAAGGAAACCATCGGATAATTCCCGATGGCTAACTAATGATTAATAACCATTTTAATACAGATCATGATTGAACAAGGACAGGTATACTCTGAAACATTTTCGTTTACCCAAAAAGACGTAATAGAGTTTGCCAGATTAACTGGTGACAATAACCCTGTTCATCTTGACGCTGAATATGCAGCTACCACTACATACAAGAAACCAATTATGCATGGTATACTGGGTGCCAGTGTTTTGTCCAAAATACTTGGAATGCACTTCCCCGGAGAAGGAACCATTTACCTGAAACAGGAAATGTCCTTTAAAAGGCCAATGTATGTAGACGTTGAGTACGAGGCAGTACTCACTATTAAAGAAGTGAACAGAGAGAAACATTGGGCCATTATTGAAACCAAAATAGTAGATAAACAAACGGGGAAACCCAATTTGATTGGCGATGCTCAAATAATGAATAAACACAAAATCGTGTAATGTGTGATAAAAAATCCTATGATCAAATATAACCCAAAGAACTGGGGATTATTATTTACCTTTCAGGGAGTACTTTTAAAAAAATTATTGGGAGGGATGATAGTGCAAACATCCCTTATTATTACACTGGCCATATTAGATAAAAACGAATTCATCACCTTACAATTTAGCAACACCTTACCTGGTTATATGGGGGTAGCCCTTGGTTTGCTCCTTGTTTTCCGTAACAACACAGCTTACGATAAATGGTGGGAAGCCAGAAAAGAAATAGGAGCTTTAATAAACATTACACGAAACTTTGCCATTACCATTAACGGACTACTCCCCCCTGCTAATCCTGAAAAAAAATCGATAACTCAACTCATCATCGCATTTGTATATGCGACCAAAGGACACTTGAGAAGAAACATCATTATGAACGAACTAAAAGGAGTAGATCCGGACTCTTTTGAGATTATAAAATCAGCACAACATAAGCCCAATATTATTGCTAATCTAATAATGAAGAAAGTTGAGCTTATTTATAAACAAAAACTTATTACCGACATTCAACACTACCTGCTAATAACAAAAGTAAACACCTTAGTTGATATAATGGGCAAATGCGAACGAATTAGAAATACTCCTATTCCTATTGCCTATGCATTTTTGTTAAAGTTCTTCATTATTATTTATGTGGTAATCTTACCCATCGGATTGTTTGACGATCTTGGCTATTACGCTATACCGCTCGGATTGATTTTGTATTACATCTTAATGAGTATAGTACTGACAGCCGAAGAAATAGAAGAACCTTTTGGAAAAGACATGCATGACCTGCCTTTTGATGAGTTAGCAGGTGTAATTCGAAAAAATCTATTGGAGATTACACAGATTAATGAAAATCATCCTGCTTAAGCAGAGGCCAGATATTCCTGTATAGCATCTCTTAATCTTGTAAAGGTTGTCTTTAATAAATCCTCATTTTCTTCCAGTAAAGTTACCCTAAATCCTTTCAGGTCTGAACAGAAAGATGATATAGGGACAACACAAATACCGGTAGCAGCAAGTAAATAGTAGACAAATCGCTTATCCAGGTCCATTCCTTCCACATTCACCCAGGAATCTACCAACTCCTGAATTTTAGGATTATTGATTTTTAACTTTTGGTTTTTGTTTAAAACTCCTTCTCTAAAAATTATGGTGTTATAGAAAGCCCCATAGGTTTCGTTAAACTTTAATTGTGGAACCTGGCCAAGTATCTCAGCAATAATTTTACTTCTCTTACCAATCCTTTGGTTAAGCTCATCCCTATATGGCTTATATCTGGGATCTGACATGATTTTAGGAATGGTAAGCTGAGGTAATGTGGTAGAACACACCTCTATCATTTTAGCATTGTCCAATGCTGAGCAAAACTTATCGAACTCCTTATCATTGCTTCTGTTATAATACTCCATCCATCCGCATCGTGAGCCTGGCCAGGGGTATTCTTTAGAAATTCCTTTCATGGCTATTCCCGGCAACTCTCCGATTACTTCTGCCAACGAATAAGCTCTTGCACCATTATAAGTAATGTTGAGGTATATTTCATCACTGATAAGCATCAGTTTAAACTCTCTGGCGATCTCCACAATTCTCTGCAGATGCTCCAGAGGATAAACCATACCTGTGGGATTATCCGGATTAATAATCAGAATACCAATGATGTTCGGATTATATTTTACCTTGTTATATAAATCATCCAGGTCGGGATACCAATGATTGTCAGGGTCTAATCTGTAAGTAATGGGCTCCTGATGAGCATGAGCAGCCTCCGCAGATGAGTGAGTAGAATAAGCCGGTGAAGGCCCTATTACTCGTAACCCTGAATTGATAAACTGGTATACTTTCGCAATGGCATCTCCAAGTCCATTAAAAAAAAGAATATCATCAGCTGTAATTTGCGCCCCTCCTCTCTGGTTATTCAACTCTGCTAAAAATTTCCTGGTTTCAAGGATACCCTTAGAGTGACAATATCGATATGATTTATTATCCATTGTCAATTCGGAAATTATTTCCCTCATCCACAATGGAACTTCTGCATTTTTTTGAATCGGATCGCCGATGTTTTCCCAATAAATTTCCTGACCGAGCTTTTGTAACTGTTCAGCTTTTTTTACAATATCTCTGATCTCATAACTTAGCTCTTTAGCGCCCTCACTAAGTATTCTGTGTCTCATCAAACCCTTTAATTTAAATTAGGGCAAAATTAGATAAAATAATTGTGGTCTGATAAGATTTTTACCAGATTTTATGAAAAAATGACTATTTCCGGCATTACTTTTTGGGTTCCCATAACCATTGGCCGGTAGCCGTGAAATATCCGATTTCATCGCCTCTCTGCAACTGAAAGCTATTGGAAGATGCAAAATACTTCACACGTTCATACTCTAATGGAATTAGGATCTTTCCTTCTTCACTGGCAACGCCTGAAAAAGAAACAACCCAAAAAGCAGCTTTATTTTCAATAAACTCCCCAATACCTCCAAATTTAAAATCAGTGAGAACGATTCCTTTTTCGTTCAACAATCCCCAGGCACCATCTTTTTCTACTGTTGCCAAACCATTATTGAAGGAGGTTGCATTACTAAATTCATATTTAAAAATATTGGTACCTGTTGTATCCAGATAAAAATATTTATTACCATCCATATCGTATCTGGCCACCAACCCAAGACAGGAGTTATAAGGCTCAGCTTTATGATATTTGGGGTTAACAATCCAATTACCATTTCTGTCTATATATCCTTTCCTGCCTCGCTCTGTCACTTCTGCTCTTCCATTGGAAAAATCTTTACAAACAAAAAATTTGGGAGCAATTACAAACTGATTATTTTTATTGATATAACCATAAATGCCGTTCATCTTTACTCTGGCAAGCCCTTCCGAAAAATTCCCTGCGTTTTGATAGTAAGGCTTGATAGTGATTTTCCCTGTAGAGTCCGCAAATCCAAACTTTTTCTTTTTCCGAATCATAGTAACACCTTCGCTGAAACCACCGATTTTATTATATTTAACAGGTATTACCTTTTTCCCCCTGTTATCTATCACGCCATACCGTTTCCCTTTTCTTACAATCGCCAAACTATTGTTTTCAAACTCGGAGATACTTTTGTAACATGGCCTTCCTATCCACTTACCTTTTGCATCAATTAATCCATACTTTTTTTTGATTCTGGCTATTGCCACTCCATTTTTAAAATTATCGGCTTTAATATATTTAGGAGGGATAATGTAATTTCCAGATTGGTTAATATACCCAACTTTATTTTTTTGTTTTACCCATGCCCTGCCTTCATGAAAATCACCAGCAGAAGAAAATTGAGGTTCTATTACCATTTTACCTTGCCTATCTATAAAACCCCATTTCCTATTTATCATCACAGCAGCCAGGCCTTCATTAAACTCGGATACCTTTTCATATTCAGGAGATATCACCAATACTCCTGAAGTATCTATATAGCCCCATTTATTTTCATCTCTGACACTAGCCAGTCCTTCCCTGAAAAAACCTGCTTTCTCAAAACCAGGATTAACTATAACTTTGCCTTCCTTTGTTAAATATCCATATTTATTTTTGATGTTAGTCAATCGGAAAAGCTTGTTATCACTACCTTCCAGGTAATCGATAAAATCATAATCAGGTGTAAGGACAAATGAATTTTCTTTGGTGATAACACCATACTTTTTACCCTTTTTTACAATTGCTTTATCATTAAAAAAATCTCTTGCGTAATCATATTCAGGTTCGATAATGATCTTCCCATTCATATCAATATACCCCCACTTTCCGCCACTGCAGCTAATTTGGCGATATTTGGAATGAGGTGCAATTGCAGGTATTACTTCCTCCTCCCTATAACCTGTATACACAATGGTACCATCCAAATTGATTCTTGCCACACCATTTTGAAATACTCCAATATAGCCAATCTTTCCTCTTACCAATCTTCCCTTATCCTTATATTCATAGCCATGTATAAAATTTCCGGTTCTGCTGATTAATGCATACTTCCCACTTTCCAGTATACACCGGGCATATAATCCGGTTTTAAAATCATCAACAACAATATTAAGGAAAATTGGATTTATAACGATGACTCCGTTATTATGATTCACCAATCCATACTTCGTAATTAGTTGTGAATCGAAAGAAACTGATCTTCTTTTATCTACATTTCTGACCCTAATCATTACCAAAGTCAATCCTGAAGCACTATCCACCTGTATATCATTATAAGCGGGTTTGACTTTAAATTTTCCGGTGGAATCCTTCCATCCCCAAAGCCCGGCATAGTTCCTTACCCATCCAAATTTTGACGGACCAACTGATCGGAACCTATTAAACTGCACTTGCGAATTTTGGTTTCTTTGATATATACTTATGCTTCTATAATTTTTATAATTAATCTTTTCTATAAAATTCCCATCTTCATCATAACTAATATAATCCATCCCATTATCAGAGGATATGCATTTATAGGCCAGATCAGCAGGTTCTATGTTAACATATACAGGTTGGGTCAATACCTTTCCTTTGCTATTTATTAATCCATACTTATTATCTTTAAATACCACCGCTACATCGTCTCTAAAATCCGATAGAAAAGTATATTGAGGGCTCACCAGTAGTTTTCCTATTTTACTCAAAAAACCAATAAGTTCATTTTGCTTTACACGAATGACATTTTCTCCTTCTTCTGTCCATACATCGTCCCAGACAGGTTCCTGAATAATGGTACCCGATGAAGTTATTAATCCTTTCTTGACTCCGTTGATAGTAATTAATAAGTCTGGAGAAAGGAAATGATAAGCATCGTATCCTTGATCATTAATAACCTTCTTTTGATCAACAGAGTATAACTCCCATAATAAACTTTCATTTTGCAATTGAATGAAGTTGTCAAAAGATGCTCTGTAGTTTTTATAAATGGGTTGTAATACTATTCTTCCTTTTTTATCTGATACTCCCCATAATCCATTCTTTTGATAAAGTACGGCATTACTATTTAACACTACTATCTTTTCATATTGTGCAGATAAAACTTTAGATAACGAATCATTCACAACTCCTTGTTTATTCTCATTAATAATGTAAGTTAACTCGGAATTCAAAGGTTTAATAGTATCATATATCGGAGTTAATAGCAGATCTTTCCGGTAATTGTAAAGGCCGGATTTATTATTTAATACTAACTTAAGCAGAGGAAATCTAAAGGTATCAATTTGATCAAATTTTGCAGAAAGCAATTCTTCATTGTAAATATTTATTAAACCCCAATAATTACCCTTCTTATAGGTAAACAAAGAATCTTTTAATACTCTTAATTCTTCATATTGTGCAGGAATTATAAGGTTTCCGGTAGTATCTATCAAACCCTGTTTATGAGCTATCAATACTTTGGAATACCTACCTTCAAACTCCTGCACATAATCGAATTGTGGATTGATTTTAATTTCTCCTTTGCTGTCTATAAATCCCCATTTATAATTCCTTTTTATAGGAAGTAAGTTTTGTGCAATCGCAAATGATTGATGAAGAATAAACAACAGTGAAATAAGAAACACCTTCCTCATATCCTCTCCAATAGTTATATTCTGC
>DATCKK010000135.1:0-4730 GCA_036562325.1 Cytophagaceae bacterium
GTTCCAGCTTTTACCATTGCTTTCAATATGACTACGAGGTATTGGGCATTTAGTTAAAGCCGTAGCTAAAAAATGTATTTTGTTTTTTCTTTTTACCTCCAACTCAAAGTATTATTGCAGCCGTAGCCCAAAAGACACTACATAAGTAAAAATACCTATTTTCCAATCCCGAAAATATCTTTATTTTACAAACTTATTAAAACAAATATAGCAAAATTAGTTACATGAAAGAAGCTCTCTCAGATACTGTTAGCCCAAGTCCTCTGATTTTCCCCAAAAATTATCATTCCTTGTTGGATTTGGCTCAAACAGAAACTGCAATCAAAAAAATAAAAGACTTTTTTGAAACCTGTCTGGCCACGGAACTTCGTTTGCACCGGGTAACTGCCCCTTTGTTTGTTTTAAGAGGCACCGGTATCAACGATGACCTGAATGGAACAGAAAGGCCGGTAGCCTTTCCTATAAAGGACATGAACGAAGCCGTTGCAGAAGTGGTACATTCGCTGGCCAAGTGGAAGCGCATGAAACTGGCGGATATGAAAACAGCACCACACTTCGGGCTTTATACCGACATGAATGCCATAAGGCCGGATGAAGTATTAAGCAACATCCATTCACTTTATGTAGACCAGTGGGATTGGGAAATGGTAATTAACCAGGAAGACAGAAAGGTAGAATTTCTTAAACAGATAGTTACCAAAATCTACTCTACATATAAACAAACCGAATACTTCATTTATGAAAACTATCCGGAAATAAAGCCTATACTACCGGAGAACATCACCTTTATTCACTCAGAGGACCTGTTAAAAGAATTTCCTAACCTGAGCGGAAAAGAAAGAGAAAAAGCAGCAGCGAAAAAATACGGTGCCATATTCATTATTGGCATTGGAAATAAACTAAGCAATGGTGAGCCACACGACGGCAGAGCCCCCGACTACGACGACTGGAGTACAGAAGCCGAAGACGGCAAAGTAGGATTAAACGGCGATATCGTACTATGGAACCCTGTACTGGAGATACCGTTTGAAGTATCTTCTATGGGAATACGGGTAAGCAAAGAGTCGCTGGTGAAACAACTTCACCTGGCCAATAAGACCGAAAGAACAAAGCTTCTCTTCCACCAGATGCTGCTTAATGACCAACTACCTTATACCATAGGCGGCGGTATCGGACAGTCCAGGACGTGTATGTTCCTGCTTCGCAAAGCACATATAGGAGAAGTACAGGCAAGTATTTGGCCCGATAAAATGCGTGAAGCCTGCAAAAAGAATAATATTTATTTAATGTAATACTTCTAAGGAGCGGGTTGCATCTATCCGGACTGAGCTCGCTCCTTTTAATTTTAATATTCAACTATTTCTCTCCCACTCCTTAAGCCATACTAAAAGCCACTTCAGACGCAAATCATTTTGCAATGAGGGTTTCTCATGGCTGGTTCAGTTTTAAAGTCAAAGGAATAAACCATTGAAGGGAAGGCTATTATCAAAAAATTTCTTAGTTTGCATTATTAAACAACTAAAAAGTTTATGATTAACAAGGACAAAGTTTACGAAGCATTCGGAGAGCTCCTGTATGCAGTGGCAAAAGTAGACGGTGCCATTCAGGACGAAGAGCGAAAAGTACTGGATGAAATTCTGAGCCGCCACCCATGGGGAAAGGATATACTATGGTCTTTCAACTACGAAGAGAAAAAAACCAACTCCGTAAAAGATGCTTACCTAAAAGCGATGGACATTTTTATTCATCACGGGCCATTTGAAGAATACGAAAATTTTCATCTGGTATTAAACGAAGTAGCATTGGCTTTTGGCGGTATTACGGAAGAAGAAGAAGTCCTCATTCACAACTTCAGGCAATCTCTGCTGGACGCCTTTAAAGACAACCCGAATATTCAGTAACAGCAATTAACGGATAGTATATAGCAGTAAACAAAAAAATAAAGAGTGGATATTCGCTCCACTCTTTATAAAAATTGATTATTAAAATTCAGCAAATACACTAACGACGCAATTGCACCGCTTGTAGTTTAAGCATGTACTGATTAAGCACCTTTCAGCTCGCTCACCACCTGAGTCATGGTAGCTTTAGCATCACCAAACAGCATCAGGCAATTAGGATATCCAAACAACTCGTTGTCAATACCTGCATAACCTGCTGCCATTCCCCGCTTACTTACGATTACTGTTCTTGCTTTCTCCACATTCAACACCGGCATACCATAGATAGGGCTGCCAGGATTTGATTTAGCCGCCGGGTTAACAACATCGTTGGCACCTATAACCAGACATACATCGCAGTTACTAAACTCATCATTGATCTGCTCCATTTCCACAAGCTTATCGTAAGGTACATTGGCTTCCGCCAACAAAACGTTCATGTGGCCCGGCATACGTCCTGCTACAGGGTGGATGGCAAACTTTACGGAAATATTTTTCTTTTCCAGCAACTCCATCATTTCACGCACTATATGCTGTGCCTGTGCTACCGCCATACCATAACCCGGAACAATAATTACACTGGAAGCAGAATCAAAGATCATGGCAGCTTCTTCCACACCTACCTCTTTCACCACTACATCGCTCTTGCCGGAACCACCACCTGAGGCTCCTCCTGTTTGGCCAAAACCACCAAGCAGTACATTTACCAGTGAACGGTTCATGGCTTTACACATGATTTGGGTAAGTATGATTCCCGATGCTCCTACCAAAGCTCCTGTGATAATAAGCACCTGGTTGTTCAATACAAATCCTGTGGCACCCGCCGCTATACCTGAGTAAGAGTTTAACAAAGAAATAACTACCGGCATGTCCGCTCCACCTATTGGTATTACCGTCAGCACACCAAGTAATAAAGCTACTCCCAACACCACATACATCAAAGCTTCATTTTGCGGCTCCATAACCAATAAAGTACTCGCCACCAACACAACGATAAAAAGAATCAGGTTCAACGCATGTTGGAAACGGAAGGTAATAGCCCCTCCTTTCATAATGCCTTTTAATTTGGCAAAGGCTATATATGATCCGGTTAAGGTTACTGCACCGATCAGTATACTCAGGATAACGGTAACAGCAGTTATACTATCAATATCCTGATGTATTTCTGAGTTTATTCGGATATATTCCGACAAAGCGACCAGCACCGAGCTACCACCACCAAGGCCATTTAGCAGGGCCACCATTTCAGGCATGGAAGTCATTTCCACTTTTCGGGCAGCATAGGCTCCTATCGCCGAACCGATTAATATGGCAATAAATATTTCTGTAAAGCTAAGTACCCGCTGATCCAGTAAAGTTACCGCCACAGCCAGAAACATAGCAACAGACGAATAAAAGTTCCCCTTCCTCGCAGAAGCGGTCTTACCCATCATTTTTATACCTATAATGAATAGAACTGATGCAATCAGATAGGTTAGTTTACTTATCAAATTAATATAATCCATTACTACTTTTTCTTTTTAAACATTTTCAACATTCTGTCCGTCACTAAATAACCTCCCACCACATTGATAGATGCAACCATCAATGCCACCATACCCAGTATTTTACTTAGAGGGAAACTACCCGGGTCGGCACCGGAACATACGATAGCCCCTACAATGGTAATTCCTGATATGGCATTGGACCCCGACATTAGCGGAGTATGCAAGGTAGGCGGTACTTTGGTTATAAGCTCAAAACCTACAAAAGTAGCAAGTACCAATACATAGATTAGTACTATGAGTGATTCGTAATCCATCTTATGTAAATTGTTAAACGGTTGGCGAAAGTATTTTTTTGGTAAGTTCGTTGAGTAGTTCTCCCTTGTGGGTAATGATACAGCCCTTCGTGATCTCTTCTTCCATCTCCCATTTAAAGCCATCTTTAGTGGCAAGATGCACAAGAAGTGTACTGATATTTCGGGCATATAATTCACTGGCGTTAACAGGCAATAAAGAAGGAAGATTGGACTCTCCTATTATGGTAACACCATGTTTCATTACTGTTTTATTTATTTCGCTGAGCTCGCAGTTTCCTCCGGACTCCACGGCCATATCCACGATTACGGCTCCGTTCTTCATGGATTTAACCATTTCTTCCGTTACCAGTACCGGTGCTTTCTTACCCATTACCAGTGCTGTGGTAATAACCAGGTCAGCTTCGGCTATATGTTTTTTGATCAACTCTTTTTGTTTATTCAGATAGTCCTGAGATACTTCTTTGGCATAACCGCCTTCAATCTTCACGCCTTCAGCCCCTTCTACTTCCAGGAATCTTCCTCCCAGTGACTCTACCTGTTCTTTGGTCTCCGGCCTTACATCGGTAACCTCTACCACGGCTCCAAGCCGCCTGGCAGTAGCTATCGCCTGCAAACCTGCCACACCTGCTCCGAATATCAGTACCCTGGATGGGGTAATGGTACCTGCTGCCGTCATCATTAGTGGAAATATTTTACCTAAGGCATTGGCCCCCAGCAACACAGCCTTGTACCCCCCCAGGTTAGCCTGAGAACTAAGGGCATCCATCTTCTGGGCTCTGGAAATCCTTGGTACGGCATCCATCGCAAACGAAGTTATCCCCCTGGCAAGGCAGGCATTTACCAATGCAGGATTAGTGTAGGCATACATAAAAGAAATCAGCACGGCGCCTTCCTTCATAAGATTCACCTCATCTGCTTCAGGCGCGTTTACTTTCAGTACCACGTCGGCCTGTTTATAAAGTTCCGTTTTATCCGTCACAACAGTGGCC
>DATCKK010000145.1:0-7744 GCA_036562325.1 Cytophagaceae bacterium
TGCACCTGAATTTGCAGTTGAGGATAGTTTTTGGCCATGCGTCCCAAAAACAGGGGTAAAAGATAGGGAGAAAGAGAAGGGATAATGCCAATTTTAACCTCTCCGGAAAGTATGTTTTTATATTTTAAAACAATCTCCTCCACTTTTTTAGCTTCCCTCAAAACAACTCTTGCCTGCTCAATAATTTCCTTTCCGGCATCCGTAGGAACAACCGGCTGCTTTGTCCGGTCAAAAACGATAATACCTAAATCTTCCTCTAATTTTTTCAGTTGCATACTGAGAGTGGGCTGTGTTACAAAACACTTCTCTGCTGCAGTTGCAAAATGGCGGTAGGTATCTACTGCTATGAGATACTCTAATTGAACTAATGTAATCATAGAAGACAAATATAGAAAATATCTATATAATGATAAAAACAATCGATTTGATTTATAAACACTTTTGGAGGATATTTGTATTGTAAGATTAAGACAACTAAAAATCAGGACTTAATATGAAAACAGCAACGCAAAATTTAATCGGGCTAGACACTGAAAAGGCAAATGACCTTGCCATAAGGCTTAATCAACTTTTAGCCAATTATCAGGTGTTTTATCAAAACCTGAGAGGATTTCACTGGAATATAAAAGGTAAAAAATTCTTTGAATTACACGCAAAGTTTGAAGAGTTATATACAGATGCTCAGGAGAAAATCGATGAAATCGCAGAGCGAATCCTTACTCTGGGACACACTCCACTGCATTCATTCAACAGTTATAGTAAGATTTCTGAAATATCGCCTGTAGAAAATATAACGGATGCTACCACTACGGTAGAAACTACGCTTCAAAACTTATCTCTTATCATTCGAAAAGAGCGTGAAATCTTAAAAGAAGCAGCAGAGGCTGATGACGAAGGTACCGTAACTCTGCTCACTGACTATGTAAAGCAGCAAGAGAAAACAGCCTGGATGCTGAGTGCATGGCTGAAATAAAGAATTCCAAGGCTTCGGGCTCAATTACAGAGTGATTAAACACTTGTTACGAGTAGTAAGGCTTATTTCTCAGAAGTAGTGATCATGGAATGACTCCAAAGATCTAAACAAGACACTTTGATATATAAGCCTGAAGACTGGATTTAACCTTACTAAAATTTCAAACACTAAAAAAATAATCATAAACTAAACAGTATTATTAATATGGAAAGAGGAATATTAAGCGTGGGACAAGAGTTCCCTAAATTTGACAAAACCGCAGTTGTTTCTTTAGAAAAGGGTAAAGAGTTTAAGAACATCACCTCAGAAGATCATAAGAAAAACGGCGAATGGCTGGTTATGTTCTGGTGGCCGAAAGACTTTACATTCGTATGTCCAACTGAAATAGCAGAATTCAATAAAGCTTATTCAGAATTCCGGGACAGAGATGCCATGCTTATTGGGGCTTCTACAGATTCTGAGTTCGTGCATTTGGCCTGGAGAAAAGATCATGAAGACTTAAGAGACCTTAAGTTTCCAATGTTGGCTGATACTTCCAAATCTCTGGCAGAAGAATTGGGTATTTTAGAAGCCAATGAAAAAATTGCTTACCGTGCTACATTCATTGTAGACCCGCAAGGCATTGTAAGATGGGTAAGTGTGTATGACCTTAATGTGGGTAGAAATGTAAAAGAAGTAATCAGAGTATTGGATGCGCTTCAAACAGATGAGTTATGCCCATGTAACTGGCAAAAAGGGGAAGCTACCATCGAAGTTTAATTTTTAAGAAAGGAAATCTTATGATAGATGTAAAAAATGACTTAATAAACGACTTGGGATTGGAAGAAGGCTTCATGACCCCGGCCTTAGAAAAGCTTCTGGAATCCAATTCGAAATACTTAAAAGATTTAAGAATAAATCTGAAGAATGTATTAACATCAGAATATCTTTCAGAAAAAGAAACTGCATTAATCGCATTGGCAGTTGCGGTTAATAATCAGAATAAGCCGTTGGAGTCTTCTTTTTCTAATCTGGCCAAAGAAAAAGGCGCCACTGTTGATGAAATAGGCGAGACGGTTGCTTGTGCATCGCTTTTATCGAGCAATAACATCTTTTACCGCTTCCGACATTTTGTAGGAAAAGAAAAATATAATACGTTACCGGCGCGAATTAAAATGTCTATAATGGTAAACCCGATTCTTGGAAAAGAATTCTTTGAGCTAACCAGTCTTGCCGTCTCTGCTGTTAATGGCTGTGAAGCCTGCGTGGCGGCTCATGAACAGTCTGTACTTCAACACGGGTCTTCGGAAGAGAGAGTCCTTGATGCTATCCGGCTTGCTGCAATAGTAACAAGCCTTGGAAAAGTTATCAATTAAATAAAAAAAAGGGCGAATGCCCTTTTTTTATTTTTTTAACAAAATCAACTCTTGTTTCTTTTTGCGAAAACCACTGATCTCTTTCCAACTTCTGGTATTCAGTATATCTTCTGCCCTGCACCAGCCTCTGCGAGCAATAGCAACACCCAGCTTCATGTACTGATAATTGCCAATATTATGACTGTCTGTACTAATCACCAGTTTTACTCCATGCTCTTTCGCCCTTCTCACCCAATGATCATTTAAATCCATTCGATGAGCGTGTGCATTTATTTCAAGCGCCGTATGGGTAGCTGCAGCAACTTCAATTATCTTATCCATATCCAATGGATATCCTTCCCGTGTTCCAAATAACCGGCCAGTCGGATGCCCGATTACATTTACAAATGGGTTTTCACAAGCCTTGATTATTCTCTCCGTATTGTCTCTTTTAAACTGACTATGGACGGATGCTACCACCCAATCCAACTTTTCTAATACTTCATCAGCAAAGTCCAATGTTCCATCGGAAAGTATATCTACTTCGACTCCGGCTTTCAGAAAGTGAGACCCTAGCTTTCGGTTTATCTTTTTAATTTCTTTTAATTGTAAAATAAGTTGATCTTCCGTAAGCCCGCCTGCAATACGTTCGGATTTTGAATGATCTGTGATCACCAGATATTCATAAGGAAAATTACCTTTAACATAATAAGCTATTTCTTCAATACTGTTTATTCCATCGGACCACCGGGAGTGACAATGCAAATCGCCTTTAATCTGTTCGACAGATATTAGGGCAGGCAACTTGTTCTGTTTTGCAAACTCTATTTCTCCCGTATCTTCTCTTAACTCCGGAGGAATAAACTGCAAGCCCAATAGTTTATACACTTCCTGCTCACTTTCTCCGGTAATGAGTTTATCCGATGTTGCATCAAACAATCCATATTCATTTAACTTATAGCCCTTCTCAATACCCAACTTTCGTAAATGAATATTATGAGGTTTAGAACCTGTGAAATATTGCAGGGCTGCCCCCCACTCCTTTTCATCAATGATACGAAGGTCTACTTGCTTGTTAAAGTTCTTAATGATAACACTGGCTTTCGTATCTCCCTTGGCTAAAACCCGTTCTATCTCTTCCCTGGCAATAAATGTTTCAATTATTTTTTTACGGTCTTTTTCTTTCGCCGCGACCAATATGTCCACATCTCCAATGGTCTCTTTTTTCCTGCGTATACTTCCTGCTGTTTCTACTTTAATAACACCCGGTATTTCCTTTATTTTCCGACACAACATATCACTTAACTCCATCGCATCCCATAATATGGCCCTTTCCCTGAACATGCTTTGCTGATTTAAACCATTGATTATATTGTCTATCTTCTTTTGCTTAAATCCTTTTACAGATAACACGGTCTGATCTTCGAGTGCTTTAATCAATTGTTCCTTTGTGGAAATATTTAACTCTTCATGAAGTTTTTTTAATGTTTCTGGGCCAAGGCCGGGCACTTTCAGAAGATCTATGAAGTCATGCGGAATTTTATTTTTTAGCTCTTCATAGGCTTGTATTTTATTGGACTCAATATATTCCATGATTTTTGCCGCAATACTGTCTCCTATGCCATGAGTTTTAATGAAACTACCGTTCTTAATATGTTCGGTTATTTCTTCCGGCATATCTTCTAACACTCTTGCCGCATTATGATAAGCAGTAGCGCGATATTTATTCTCTTCTCCTAAAAACTCATATATAAATCCTATTTCTTCAAAGATCTGAGCAAGTTCTTTGTTTAGCTTATGCATGTTTTGAAGATTTCATAATTCTGCTGTTTCTCTGGTAAGGGTACGACATAGCTATACCAAGGAATTTGGCATAGAAAAACGTTCAGGGGTATTAACCTTTTAAAACGCTTTGTGTTTAGAATTTTTTAAGTGATAAAAATTATGGAAAACAAAAAACAGAGTCCGAAAATTACAATAACAGAAAAAGCCAACAACCCCAAAACACCATTTTGAAAGTGGCTTCTTTAATGAATTTCGAAATAGTATTGTTTTAAATCTTTTCTAACGGGCACTTCTCCATCTTTGGCCGGAACAACAATGAAAGTACCAGCCTTACGCTTTTTCTTTTTACGAATATCTATGTTAAAGTGAGCAATTGGGTTTTCAAATGGCCCAATCTGAATTTGTTGCCCACCTTTCACTGTATCTCCCGGAGCAACCAAAGCAGTATATTTCTCATCATGAAATAACTTGTGCCCGGACCGAATTTCAAGTGTATACCTGGTTTTATTGACGAACCATAGTTCTGAAACATTTGGTTCAATACATTCAACTATTTCAATATTTTCCGTTTCTTCCTCTTCTTCCATTCTATTATCATAAGAATTGATTTCATGGTTTTTATCAGGCATCAGAAAGTTCGATGGCTTCTGATCATGACTCCATTCTGTCTGATTGATCAGTTCTCCGGTTTCAGAAAATTCATGAATACTTTTATACCATTGGATTCCCGCATCGGGCGCACTACTCCACTCTGCTTTAGCAACTGCCCCATTCGGATGGTAGCTGAAGGTAACAGAAGAATGCCCCGCAACCTTCCTCAATTGTTTTTCATAAATAATCTTTCCGTTGATATTATAGGCAATAGCTTTCCCCCACCGGTTATCTTTATCATAGCAAATAGAAGTGGAAATCTTATTGGATGGTTTAAAATAAGAATAAGTACAATCAGAATAAGCATCCGTTTGTGCCATAGCTCCATGCACCAACACTACAAAAATTATCAAAATCGGAATGTGTTTCATACCTTACAACTAGTCAATTATAATACCAAACTGACACGAAAAAATATCTTAAAAGTTAAGTATTAAGATAAAAAAGAGGATGGCCCGAAATGGAAACATCCTCCTGAATGATTATTTATTTACTTATTTTTACTTAAACACAACTCTGGAAAATTGGTGGGTTTTCTTTTTCTGCCCATATATGATCAGTTCATTCTTACTTATTTGTTCACAAACTTTTGGAACAGTAATCGTCTCAATATCTTTCGCTTTATAAAGCATAGTACGGTTTTGTTTTCCTTCGCGGGTGAGAGAAACAAGAGTAACTACACCATTTTGTCCGGCTGTGTAGTTTTTCAGTTTACCTGTTGACCATGATTGCAGGTTGTCAATATGGTCATTGAATATAAAGTAAAGCCGGTCATTATATAAAGCTCGAACGTATGAAGAATAAAAACCTCCGTCATTGGTAGATACCTGCCTTTTAGGTACTTTTTCACACCATTCAATAGAACCGTCCCGATTGAAACTGATAACAATTATATCATGATAGTTATAATAATAAGTGGTACGTGTAGAATACCCGCCATTTCCGGTTGAATAAGTTGTAGTAACCACTCTCACATAATACTGTTCTCCAATAAGGTATGCCCCTCCGTCTTCACGAACGATCAACTCATCCAGATCGTATTCATAAAGCTCAAAGTCTTTCCCTTTTTGTTCCTGCTTTTCAATTTTTTTCGCTTCCTTTTCCGTTACATATTGTGTAAGGAAGTCTGTCGGGAATTCTTTAGCATGTCGCGAAAGTACTTTATTATTTTTGGGGTCAATTTTCAAAAAATAGGTACCATCAATACTATGAGTACCCATATTGGAATAAAACCCGGAACAAATAAACTCCCCAGCATCGGAAATACCCATCTGAAGATCGGTAATGTATTTATCTCCAAGGCTTACAGTAATTTCTTTTTCTGACTTGTCACGATTGTATGCAAAAATTTTGTACTGGTAATTTACCTTCCCCTTTCTTGTTTCCTTAGCTTTCCCCTCATATAATCTGCCTAATATGTAAACATGCCCTTCATTGCTCATTATATATTTTGAAATATCAAATAGTTTTTCAGCATAAGGAAGCTCTACTGATTTTTCCCATAAAAGCTGCATTTTACTATCGAAAACTTTTATACCAAAGCTTTCAGGTTCATCCTTATCATTAGGAAGGTTTTTAATACATAAAATTTTGGAGGTGTCTTTACTTGTGGTAAACCAGTAATCACCGTCTTTACTTTTATTAAGTTCTATTTCTTCTATTTTTTTCAGATCGTTATTTGGAGTAAGTGTACTTTTATTTACTGTCTGATAAAACAAAAACTTTTTACCCAGTTTATGATTCTTAAAAGATGTGAATAAATAGATTTTGCCATCCATATAAACTATGCTTTCAACAATCAACTCTTTCCCTTCATATGAAGGCGAAAGCTCCACCTGCTTGGTTAATGAAAGCTGATTGTCAAAATGAGCCAACATAGTTTGAGGATTTAGTCCCCTCAGTTTTGACTGGAGCACGTAATATCCTGTCTGGTCATATCCTATTATGCCGGAAAGGGTAGATCTTTTGGCGGCCATAAATTCAGGCCCCATATTAACATTAACTTCCTGGGCTGCTGCCGCATTAAAAATAAAAATTAGCACTAGCGCTATAAAAAACTGTTTCTTCATAATTTATATTATTAGAATTTATATCCAAGTTTTACAGAGGTAGGGAAGACCATTCTCATTTTATTGAAGGAAGGTAAACTACTTTGATACAAACCGCTGTCAACAAATCTCAACCCGAAACCATACATAAAGTCTACCATAAATCTACCTTTCGCAAAAGGGCTCTGTATACCATTGATAATCACATAATCGTTATATGTATATTCAAAAGAATAAGCCCTTCTTCTATATAGCATACCCATATAATAACCTTCTGGTGCATTTCCGGTCAAAAATAAACGTGGATTGACCCACAAACTGTATCCATTCCCTTTTGAACCCACTCTGTCTTCATAAGGTATTTGAATTTCTATGGTTTCCATATCCAAAATATAACCAACACCAACCTCCACGGAAAGTACCTCAAGCAATACACGTTCATAATGGATAGGTAAATCACCAGCGGGCCAGGCTAATGAGTTTATTTTAAGGACATTTTTTGACGTAGAAATATTTCCGTCATCAAACATCGCTTTCAGATCGTCATCATCAGTTTGAGCGTAAATGGAATAAGATAAAAATAATGAGGTCGCTATAAGTAGTAGCTTTTTCATAATCTACAAAATAGTCAAACTACTACATTTTCAATAAACTTGTCAAAAAAAATTATTTGGTTTTTTACAATTGCAGGATGGAATATAAGCCATGATCATTGGTAAATGTTGTAGGAGATTACCAGGATGGGGGTAATCTCCTTGCCAATATTTTGAAAATTGTACTTATACCTTTTCTACTTTCGTCTTCTCTTTTTGAACCGTCTGTTTCTCCTTTTTCATAGCATTCTTAAACAGCAATACACTTACTGCTATAAATGCTAAAAACAAGCCAAGGCTTTCCCTGGCTTCTTCTACAAATGGCATGGACATTTGTAGCGATTTTGCCTGTTCTTCTGC
>DATCKK010000147.1:0-5389 GCA_036562325.1 Cytophagaceae bacterium
TTTGCTGGTAGTAGAAGCTTCTGACCTTATTTTCGCGGTTGATTCCATTCCTGCCATACTTGCCATCACAACTGATGAATTCATCATCTATTCTTCCAATGCCTTTGCCATATTGGGTTTGAGGTCATTGTATTTCAGCATGGCGGGACTGGTAAAGATATTTGTATATCTCAATTACGGGCTGGCCTTTATTCTAACATTTGTGGGTGTTAAAATGGCCATAGCAGATATATATCATATACCCACTTACCTTTCATTGATTGTTATCCTTTCGGCAATAGCAATAAGTATATTATTTTCTTTATTAAAGAAGCCAAGTAAAAGTAATGATGAGTTGGATTAAACAAACAGAATTAATTATCAGGGAAGAAAAACCTGAGGATATTCCGCATGTTTCGAACCTGATTAATCTTTCATTTAAAAACAGCGCAACTGGTACCCTGGTAAATATGCTCAGGGAAAGGAAAGACTTTATCTATCCTTTGTCTTTGGTAGCAGAAATCAATGAAACTATTATTGGTTATATATTACTTAGCCCTATTAAAATTCAGACCGCAGACCAAGAGATTAAAACACTTTGGCTGGAACCGGTATGTGTACACCCTAAGTACCAAAAGAAAGGTATTGGCTCAGCTTTAATAAAGCATGCACTGGAAATCAGTAAAAAGATGGAGTACGAGTCTGTATTTGTCAATGGTTCTCCGGATTATTATCCAAGATTTGGTTTTAAACAGGCAAGTGAGTTTGGAATAGAACCGTCTATCGCCGTATCACCGGAAGTATTTCTGGCACTGGAGCTAAAAAAGAATACCCTCACCCATAAAGGTATACTCATATATCCGGAAGAAATTTTTGATTAGAAAAATTATCGCATTAAGTACTATGAAAAAAATAGCTGTATTTACTTCAGGCACTGATGCCCCAGGCATGAATGCCTGTATTCGTGCAGCCGTAAGATCTGCCAACTATTATGGCCTAAAGACTTATGGAATCTTAAGAGGTTATGAGGGAATGATCAATGGAGACATTATCGAAATGGACGATCTCTCGGTAAGTAATATTATTCAAAAAGGAGGTACTATTTTAAAGTGTTCGGGTAGCAGTGCGTTTAAAACAAAAGAAGGCCGGCTCAAGGCATACGAAAACTTAAAAGAGCACGGTATTGACGGGCTGATTGCTATTGGTGGCAATGGAACATTTAAAGGAGCAGAAGTATTTTACAATGAGTTTAAAGTGCCATGTGTAGGCATACCGGCTACTATTGATAACAATTTAGTAGGGACTGACTTTACTATAGGTTATGATACTGCTGTGAATACGGCCTTAAATGCCATTGACCGATTGAGAGACACGGCAGACTCACATGAAAGGGTATTCTTTATTGAAGTAATGGGAAGAGATACCGGATTTATAGCTATCTGGTCTGCCATAGCCGGAGGTGCTGACCTGGCCATATTGCCAGAAAGGAAAAAGTCCATACACGAAATAGCTCAGATTTTTAAGCACAACCCTAAAAATACCAGTCCATCACACATCATTATCGTAGCAGAAGAAACAGATGTTAACCGGGCACAGGTTGTTGCAGATGAAGTGCAAAAATTCCTCCCTGAACTGGATACAAGAGTCTCTACGCTGGGCCATATACAGAGAGGAGGTGAACCCAGTGCCGCTGACAGGGTACTTGCCTGCCAACTGGGACTAGGAGCCGTAGAAGGACTGCTAAGCGGTAAAAAGAATGACATGGTAGGGATTATTAATGAAAATATACACTACACACCATTCTCGATCTGTACTACCAAAAAGAAGCCCATTAAAAAAGAAATATTAAAAATGATTGATATTCTTAGTGGAAAGCATCATTCGTATTCGCTTAATGTAAATTGATAAGAGGAAATTTCCTCAAAAAATTAATCGATAAAAAAATTTAATATGGTATTTTTGTGATATAAGTAGTCATCAAAATACGATATATGGAATTATATTACTCTTTTTCAGTACTAATTGTACTGGCTGCATTTTTTGCCTATATCAATCATCGCTTTATTAAGCTACCTTCAACGATTGGTATAATGCTGATGGCCATTCTGGCTTCTATCATACTAAGAGTAGCAGGCCATAATATATTTCCGGAAACCACCAATTACCTAATTGCAATCATTGCCGAGTTTGACTTTACGGAAGTACTTATGGGGGCAATGCTTAACTTCCTCCTATTTGCAGGGGCTATCCACGTAAATATCGGGGATCTGCGAGAACAAAAGCTTCCCGTACTTTCATTTTCTACCATAAGCGTTATTATATCAGCTTTTGTAATAGCTACTTTAGTTTTCTATGCTGCTCCGATAGTAGGCATCAATTTGCCCTTTATATATTGTTTGTTGTTTGGAGCATTGATCTCTCCTACTGACCCCATTGCAGTACTTGGCATTCTTAAAAAAGCTAACGTACCCAAATCACTGGAAACCAAAATTGCAGGAGAGTCTCTTTTCAATGATGGTGTAGCTGTTGTTCTGTTCTCTGTTATACTTCAACTGGCACAGTCCAATACTACTGACGTTTCCTTTTCTTCCATATCGATCCTGCTGTTAAGAGAAGCTGTTGGAGGTATAGCTGTTGGTATCCTTCTCGGATATAGTGCATCCAAAGCTATAAAGGGTATTGATGATTACATTGTATCTGTACTTATTACACTGTCTGTAGTAATGGGAGGATACCTGATAGCAAAAGCAACTCATATCTCAGGCCCGTTAACTATGGTAGCCGCAGGTTTATTTATCGGAAACTATAGTAAAAAATCGGCCATGTCGGCTGTCACCAAAGATTACCTGAATAAATTCTGGGAGCTGTGCGATGAAATATTAAACGCAATTTTATTCTTATACATAGGATTTGAATTATTATTAATACCAGATCTTACCGAATACTGGAAGGTATCCGGAATGGCCATTATCATAGTGCTATTCGCCAGATTAGTTTCAATATGGGTACCATCTTTAATTGTACCTTTTAAACCTAAATTAAGCAAGGGGTCGCTTATTATGCTGGTTTGGGGTGGCCTTCGCGGAGGTGTTTCCATTGCTCTGGTACTTTCCGTAACTAACCCTGAATACAAAGTACTTCTATGGGAAATGACTTATTTCGTCGTCCTATTTTCCATCATAGTACAGGGGCTTACCATTAGTAACCTTGCTCGCAGAGTCTTAAAAACAGATTTATAATTGAAAAATTTATTTTATCCCCCTTATGTATAAGCAACAACATAAGGGGGACAAAAATTATACATTTCCGGAAGTTTCTTTTTGCTCAAATGCCTGTAAATCCCTAACATTCTTCTGAACTGCAATAGCGGCATACAGACTCATCAAAAATGCAATACCATAAAAACCTTTTTCACTTAAAAGCAAAGTAGCATTCCATAGTCCTACCACCAATAACACCAAAGATAAAAGTGTGGTAAACCATGCCATACCAAAGTAAACATTAGTCACAGGGATTCCCTCCACCTGGTCTCTCACTGCTTTTTGCAGAGAGATTGCAGAAAAAAGTCCGAACATGAGCACGGTGAAATAATACCCCTTTTCGTTGAGTTGCATGTCTGCATTCCAAAGCCCGATAACATACGACATAACTCCGGTGATAAGTACAAACCATGAGGTAGCCACAAAGGCTGCTGAAGGTTTTTGAATCTCTTTGTTTTTCATTGTGTTATTTTTTTTAAATGATGAAACAAAGATATACCCCGTGAAAAAGAAAGTTTTTGACATTTATCAAAAAATGAAATACTATTTCTTATTTCTTATCCGGCTCAATGTCTCCTGACTAATGCCCAGGTAAGAGGCTACACAGCCAAGTGGCACACGTTGTAAAATTTTAGAATTGGATGTCAGCAAGTCATTATAGCGTTCCGATGCTGTCTTAAACTGGGCATTTACATAACGTTCTTCCAGGCGCAGATAATATTGTTCACAAACCATCCGCCCTAATCGCTCTATCTCCGGATACATATCATATAATCTGTTCAAAGAATCATAAGATATACTCCACAATATGCAATCTTCCAAAGCCTGAAGATTCTCTACACTGGAACGTTGGGTAATAAAGCTTTGAAAAGATGTTACAAAATTATTTTCAAAGGCAAACCAATGAGTTATTTCTTTTTCTTCCAGATAATAAAACCCTCGTAAACATCCCTGCTCTAAAAAACTAAGGTTTTTACATACAGAACCTTCCCGCAACAAAAACGCCCCTTTCCGGATCTCTTCCTTTTTAAAACTGGCGAATAAAGCCTCCTGAACTTCCGGCTTTATTCGGGTTATCGAGTTAATCTGGTTTAATAAAGACTTCATTGAAAAAATACTATCTCAAATCTTAATGTTAGTTGCCCACCAGCAATATAAAACAAGCAATAAACTAGTAACCGGAGTAATTAATTACTCAGCCTTCTCTGCAAATAATTAAACACATACTTTTCATTCTCTTCTTTCCTCGACAATAAGAGCTTGTTAAATTGTATAAGCTGATTATTCACCATAAGATTATCATAAATGGAAATGCGAATAACCTTATGTTTAAAGATTACATTAGCAAGGTCCGTTAAATAATCCCTGAAGGCCTTATACTTCCACTCGGCCGAACCATTCCCCGAAAGGTCTCCCCGCTCCTGCTGACTAAGACCAAAGAACGATTCACTGCGTTGATTTGTCCATCGATCACCCGCTATCCCTGCCTTAATACATTCACTTTCAAACTGGCGGCAAAAACGTTTATAGTTATCCACCTGAACAGTTTTTATTTTTTGATACACTTGCGATCGTAATGTAATGGCGCGATAGCGATTAAAATGTAAGTCATCATCAAGGATAATGGCCGCATTTTCCAATTCAATGGCATAAGGAGCCGGATCAACCGGAAAAGAGCCTTTACCCCCCAGTTCAACATACGTTTCCTGGGCCTCATCATACAATCCAGCTTTTCGAATATCCTTTTCTGTTACCAATGGGAGTGAACCCTTCAGATGCCGGCAATCATTTTTTTCAAGTACGGAGAGAAGATAATCGGTCTTAACGGACATTTTTTGAAACAATTTTGTTTATCTTTCTAAGCGGCTCAAAGGTAAGTAATAATTAAAAAAGGCCGACAAATAATTCCATTGCCGGCCTGGTCAGTTCAAAAAAATCTTAAAAAATGAAAGAATGCATATTTTCGAAACAATGGCGAAATCATTGGCCAAAGCAACATTACTTCCTTTAAATCAACACATTAACAACAGAGCTTACTTACGCGATAGTTTGGAAAAAGTTATATAATACACAAAAAAATAATTAACTATTTTTCAAGATATTAATATAACTTTACACATAATTATTTAAATAATACTAAAAATTTGGAA
>DATCKK010000148.1:0-11922 GCA_036562325.1 Cytophagaceae bacterium
GAGTATAGCCGTAGCTGCCCCAATTCCACGACTGGCACCTGTTATAAGCACTGTTTTCATTATAATAATCTGTTTTTGGAATACTTGCTCATATTTCTAATACTTCTAAAGTAAATGGTTTTTTTAGAAATTCAGGTTAAAGAGTAAACATTTGATAAAACTGTTATAATCTGATAAGTTGAGTTCACAGATCCTGTTCATTTTTGTTTATAGACTCTTTTAATTTAATAAGCTCCCCTAAGAGGGAAATATCATTAGCTACCCTTTCAATATTTAATGATTGGGCAATTCGTACAAGCTCGAAGTTCAGTGTATCTATTTCTGTTTTTCTTTTATTATTAATGTCTTGTAATGTGGAGATTAGTTGGCCATCAGAGCTTCTGCTGATATTTAAAACTCCATCTTCAATTTCTTTTGAATTAACAGGAATATTGGAAATATTAGCTATGTTCACACAAGCATGAATAATTCTTTGGGCCAGCTTCATTGCTTTAGGATTTCTATGAAATATACCGTTATCTGTATTTAAAAGCGGACATATTGAATTAAATACAATGTTCATAATCGCTTTTCTCCAGATGTAAGTTTGAATATCAGGTTCTGGCCTAAACTGAAATTCAATAGTATTGAGTAGTTCTGTAATACGATGAAGCGTATCAGTATTTCCTTTAATAATACCGATAGGAGAGGGGGAGACAGGTTTAAAACGTACCCGGCCATCTTCTTTAATTTGACTTGTTGCAAATAGTACCGTCCTGTATATGTTTGCAAATCCTTCATTTATGAATGGCTTTTCAACCCCCAGTCCGTTCTGAAGGATTACCAGGGGAGCAGTAGTATTTTTTTCTTTTAGCTTTTTGGCAATAGTATCGTTCCCAAAAGATTTGTTGGTTAGTAATATTAATCCATCCAGTTTTGAAAAAGTACTAAATGTAACTGTTTCGATATTGCAGGAGCGTTGTTCCCCATTGGATAATTCAACAGTTATATTTTCTGTTGTTTTTTCTCCTGTGTCAATACTACCTCGTATGATAGCTACATTGAGTCCCTTGCTGTTAAGAAAAACAGCGAGTGTTTTACCAATGGCTCCGTTACCGACTATAAATATGTTATTAAGGTTTGAATGCATAGGGTTAATAGGCCTTCGTTTAAGTTCTTTTACAAACAAAAATCGGGAAAAAAGTTATTGGATAGCAGTTGCATATTTTTTAGTTTTATGGGTAGCAGTTGAGGTTTGGGTTTATGAAAAAGAAAAAGAACACTAAGTCAGATTATAAATACTTAAGGATTGCAGGTACCATAGAACAACAAATATTAAACGGGACATTGCGAACGGGAGATAAACTGCCTTCCTTACGTACTATTTGCGGGGAATATGGTGTAAGTCAGAATACAGCATTAAGCGTGTATTATCACCTGGAAAGCAAGATGTTGATTGAAGCCAGGCCTCAATCGGGTTATTATGTACGATACTCCAAAAGTTCCCTTCCTTCCTTACCGAAAATCACCAATCCGAAACCAACCCCCAATATAGCAGATGGCGATTTATTGGTTAGTAAGGTATATGATGATTTGGGAAAGAATGGACGTTTCCCTCTTGCATTAGGAACACCGGATAATGAGCTGTTGCCGATAGCGAAATTGAATAAGGGCTTGGTGATTGCTGCGAGAGAACTTTATGGTAGTGGAGTCCCCTATGAAAAAGTTGAAGGCAATGAAAGGCTGCGAAGACAAATAGCGAGGTGGTCTTATGCAATGGAATGCAATCTTACCGGAGAGGACATTATCACCACGAGTGGTTGTCTGAATGCATTATCTTATTGTATGATGGCGTTAACCCGTAAGGGAGATACAGTTGCCATGGAAAGTCCGGTTTCATTTGGTATGTTGCAACTGGCACAGGTACTTGGAGTAAAGGTACTGGAACTACCTACACATCCTCAAACAGGAGTTGATTTAAATGCATTAGAAGATGCTTTGAAAAAGAAAAAGGTAAACGTATGTCTGTTCATTACCAATTTCAGCAATCCATTAGGGTGTTGTATGCCCGACGAGAACAAAAAACAGGCAGTCCGTTTGATAGAGAAATATAACATTCCTCTTATTGAAAACGATTTGAATGGGGATGTGTATTTTGGGCAGCAAAGGCCCAAGTCTTGTAAAACATATGATCAGAGTGGGCTTGTACTATGGTGTGGTTCTGTTTCTAAGACATTGGCCCCCGGATATCGTGTAGGCTGGGTGGCTCCGGGAAAGTTTAAGGAGGAAGTTAGGAAAATGAAATTGTATCATGCTATATCAGGCACATCAATCACTCAGGAAGTAATCGCCGGGTTTCTTGAAACAGGAAGGTATGAGAATCACTTGCGTAAGCTTCGCCGTACCCTTCATGGTAATATGCTTAATTTTTCCAAAGCAATTAATGACTACTTCCCACAAGGGACAACGGCAAGCAGGCCACAAGGAGGCTTTGTAATATGGGTTGAACTGCCTAAAGTAGTTAATACATTAAAGATGCTGGAGCTGGCTTCTCAATATAAAATTAGCTTTGCTCCGGGAAGAATCTTTACTTTACAAAACCAATATGATAATTGTCTTCGTTTGAACTATGGACTTCTTTGGAATTCAAGACTGGAAAGGGATCTTGAAATTCTGGGAAGCCTTGCTCAAAAACAATTATAAAAGAGGTATTCTGATTTTTCGTTTTTTTCTTCTATTACTGTTTATAGATATAATTCCATTTTTACATCAGCTCTTTTATATCCTTCTTCGTCTATGGCTGTATGTTGGAAGCCTAACTTTTTATAAATATGGATGGCGTTTTTTAAAATCGAATTTGAGTATAGTATAAGCTTTTTTACTTTTCGTTCTTTGGCCCAATTTATAGCTGATTGGCATAATAACTTCCCAGCTCCAAGCCCCTGATAATTTACATCTACCGCCATTTTTGTCAGTTCCATAGTTGTATCCTCTACTTTTCTTAATGCTACAGCTCCAATTACTTTCTCATTGTAAACTGCGAAAAGGACTTCGCCTCCATCTTTAAGAATTGCTTCTTCCGGATTAGATAAAACATATTTGTCTATCTCTTCCAGTACATAGTATTTTTCAATCCATGCCTTGTTAAACTGTTCAAAATATATTTTCCATTCAGGCCTGTAAGTTGCTATGCTAATGGTATTCATCTTTATAAATGTTTTTATTTAATTAATTATTAATCAATTACAATAAATTTCCTGTCGCGATTGCTCAATGAGTCAGCCATCAGAAGTTTTATAATTAATTGATTGCTTAAGTAGGCACAAAGAAAAAAAGAATATTGCAACCAGAGCAGTTTCAGAAATTGCTATTTTGATGGTAGCAGTTGGGGTACTGCGGAAATAAAAGTGCTATTCCCGCAGTGTAGATGTTTTAAGCAGGCCTTATTCTAAAGTGATTAAGATAAAAAGTTTAATTCACTATCAACTCATCAATAAATATCCATCCTGCATTGCCTTCTCCCGGATGTCCTACAGGGAGCATTACTTTAGGAATAATTACCTTTATATAAGAAGCTTTTGCTTTGCCTAATGAAGCCTTTAGGGGTATAGCATGAGCAGATTTATTTCCGGATGCTTTTGCGGTACCTGCTTTACGATAATTAATACCATCAGTGGAAATCCAAACTTCCGCTTTCTCGGCAGGTATTATCCAGCTTTGAGGATCGTTGAAACTATGAAACTTTAACTCCGATATATCTTTAACTTCTCCTAACTCAATTACAGCTTCAATATCATGCCCCTCAAAGCCTGCCCATTGTCCGTCGTTAAATGCATTGCTTGCACAGATGCCGTTTACCAGTGCTTTGGTTCCATCGATGGTTGGATATTTACTGTTTGCAGCTACTTTTAGTTGTACGTTCTTTCCTGTTGCCTGGTGTACTATGAATGTATTGGTAGTTGTTTCACCTGCTTCTTTTACTTCATAGAAAGCTTTGGCTTTTATGGTGGATGTTTTATTTATGGTAAATGGTTCTTTATATATTAATGAATGGATGGAAGGCTCCGAACCATCTATAGTATAATAAACAGGTAAATCCTTATTGTCACAGTTAAGTGTTATCAATAACGTGCCATCGCTGTTGGTACTGTATAAATTGATAGCGACATCCCAAATCTTCCTGTTTTGAAAAACAGCCAGCCCTTCGGTAAAGGCCGGATAAATTAATATAGAATCTCTTGGTACACTGCTCCAGGAAGTAAACATGTGTCCCAACATGTTTGGATGACCTTGTCTTAATGAATATTTGATTAAGGCTTTTGCGGCAGATGCGTCAATATAACTGCAGGGCAATACTTTAAATCCTTTTTCCAGAAACATAGGAATGGAAGGGTAGGAGTCACGAAAGCCATAATGCCAGTCGCATATTACTATGTCGGTAGGAATTTTATCTACTGCGGTAGCAGTCCCATTGTTAGAAGCCTCCCACTCTCCGTAAGGATATTTGGAAGCATCGATCAATCGGTCTCCCCACATAAACATCTCTACTTTTTTCTGTTTCACAAAATGATCATGAAACTCATTAACTACTTTAGCAAATAACTCTCCCGGATCTTTACCGTACGTATTGGGGGATTCTTTAGAACCCAATAAAAATATTTCATCCATTCCCACATGAATTCCATCAGCATCAAACGCATCAATGATTTCATCAATCATTGGAAAAATGATTTGATTTACTTTAGGATTGGTTATGTCCCATTCACGGCAGTAAATCCCTTTGTTTTGAGGGAAAGCGCCGGGTGTCAGGTCAAGTTCCGGATAAGTGGTAAGAAGAGAAGATGTATGTTCTGCCCAGGACTGATGCCCGACAGATTGAAACTGTGGTATTAGCCGTATATTTAGTTTTTTACATCTCTCTGCAAATTTTTTGGCCCCCTGTAAAGTGATGAATTTATCTCGTGCCCTTAGTTCCGGGTGAGATTTGAAATCAAAGTTATAATCTACTTCCAGGATAAGCATATTTACTCCTTTCTTTGCCAGATCTGGCAGTAGGGAAGACAAGTATTGCAGGTCGGCATCTGATCCATAGTTTAACAGATGCATGGCAATTACCTCGTTATTTTTAGAGGTGTCAGTAGACAAGGCATAAGCAGGATAGTTTAGTATGCCTATGAATGATAGAAGAAAGATGAAAGATTTCATAGTTAGTATAAGAGGTGTATTTGAAATATGCTTAAAGTAAAGCTAAATATGATTTTTATACAAATATATTTTTAGGAACACTTCTTTACCTGATATATTTTTATATTCTATAACTCGTTGGTAGTTTACTTTAATATAAGTGATTTTAGTTAAATTTTTGGATTGAAGTACCATTTAATACAAACTCACGGAACACTTAAAGTAGGAAGAAAAAAATACATTTTTGAAAAACTACTGACATACTGTTGTCACATAGGTTATAGATTTTAGAGTAAAATTTTAAATAAATATAACTTATGAACGCAACAACAGACCAAAAACAAATGATCAGCCCGGAACAATTGCTAATTCATTGGCAGGGGCACCGTGGGTTAACTCGTAGAGTTATAGAAGCTTTTCCGGAGAAAGAGCTTTTCGAATTTTCCATTGGCGGAATGCGGCCCTTTGCAAAGCTGGCCTTGGAGCTTCTGGCGATAGCAGCTCCCGGTTTGAAAGAGATTGTAACTGGTGTAAATACACCTTTTAATGACCAGTTTCAGGAGATAAAGACCAAAGCCGCACTTCTGAAAAAATGGGATGAAGATACAGAAGTTATTGACACCTACTGGAAGCAGATTTCGATAGAAAGGTTTAGTGAAAATATAAACCTGTTTGGCCAGTATGATTTCCCGGTAATTAATAATATTTTGTATTTTATTGATAATGAAATACATCATAGAGGCCAAGGGTATGTGTATCTGAGAGCTTTAGGTATAGAACCACCTCCTTTCTGGGATCGCTAACCGACTTTTTTTCAGGAGGCCGTTCTATCCCAAAAGGACAGTCTCCTGGTTTTCCATTTTTAATTCATTTTTATAATTCTCATTTATTAGCTATTTTTAAAAATATTCGCTCTTTAAATGGAATTATGAAAAAGTATTCTTTCAACCTTCTGCTACTTCTACTCTTCTGTTTTTTATGCACCTCTTGTTTTGAAATAAAGGAAGAACTCACACTAAAAAAGGATGGCTCGGGGACATATTCGTTCACTATGGATATGTCGCAGTTAAAACAGGTTTTTATCATGAGTCAGGCTTTTGCCAAAGGCTTTAGCAGTATGGATACTTCCGGTAAGTATAAGCCGAATATGAATTTTCATAATCCTATGCTTAATATGAAAATCAAGTTCGATCAATTGAAATATAAACTGGAAGAGATAAAAGGTATAACCAATTATGAAGTAGTATACGATACAAGCCTTTATCTTATCGGAGCGAAATATAACTTCAGTAATATTACAGCTTTGAATGCTTCAGTTAATGAGCTGCAAAAAGATCAGGAAGAAAAACAGGAAGATCATTATAAATACAATGGTAGAGTATTTGAAAGATATAACAGCATTTCGGAGAATGATGTAAAGATAGGGGCGAATAACGATTCCATTGCCAGGTCTATGTTGGGTACTGCACGATATCATATCATTTACCATTTTGAAGAACCGGTCAAGGATTTTGAGAATGAAAACTATTATATGAGCCGGGACAGAAAAACTTTAATATTTACGGCGCCTTTAATGGATTTGGTGGACCGCAAGGTACTTATCGACAATAAAGTAAAGTTTTAGACTAATTCGCTGGTTATCTATTTATTGGGTAAATAATAGGATAAAAAATAATTATTTTCTAATTTTAAATTCCATTGAAGTACATCAGATTACTCAATTCTTATTCCCGTGTTCTGTAAAAAGTCTATAATAGCCACTTTATTTCTTATCATTATTCTGTTTCAACCATTGAAGGCGCAGTGGATAAGGAAAGCACCGGCAAGAGGTGTGTCACTTGCCGAAACTATCGCAAGGGATAATGCAGGAAATATTTTTTCAGCAGGCACCTTCGTTTGTGATCTTATAGTCGGAACAGATACACTTAGAAATCAAAGTTGTGATCCTGTATTGCCGCCTCCTGTTCCTTATTTCGATGGCTATATTGTTAAATATGATCCCGACGGAAATTATATCTGGTCAAGGCAGATAAAAGGTTCAGCAGGAAATGAAGTGTTCGAGGTAAAAGATGTAGCAACAGATAATGCAGGTAATTGTTTCATTACAGGTTCATACAAAGGAACGCTGGACTTTTCAGGGACAACTATTACCAACACTTCAGCACAGGCAGATATGTTTATTGCCAAGTATCTTGCGAATGGCAGCTTTCAGTGGGTCCGAAGTAACTATGCAAGAAGAAGCCAGGACTCCATCATTGTAAATGCAATAAGTACTGATGGTGCAGGCAGTTGTTTGGTTGCGGGTGCATTCATCAATACTATAGTGGTAAATGGTGATGCAGATACACTATCTTCTCCCAATCAGGAGTTATTTATTGCTAAACTAAATGGAGCAGGAAACTTTGAGTGGCTGATAAAGTCGCAGGGAGATAGTGTTGCCTCATCTGCTGAAATACGCGATCTGAAAGTAGATGCCGATGCTAACTTGTTTGTAACAGGTGTATTCAGAGATACGGTTGACTTCAATGGTTTGGTTTTACATACGGTTCCTCAAGGTAGTACCAGGTTGTTTGTAGGAAAATATAATTCAAACGGGCAAGCCCTTTGGGTGCTTCAGGAAAATGTTACATCTGCCAGTTCGCTTGCTTTATCTCCTTTCGGAGAAAAGCTTTTTGTAGCGGGCAATTTTAAATCATCTGCTGTAGTCGGCGGTACTGCTTACAATACTACCGCAGGAAATACTGCGGCGGTAGTTGCCCAATATGATACTTCGGGAAATTATAACTGGTCCCGAATATGTACTGTCAGGGCTGTTGACTCTGCTGCAACTGCCTATGGAGTTACAACGGATGACCAGGGCTCCTGTTATCTGACAGGAAGCTTTGGTAAGAATGGCGTGAACGCTCCGGTAATTTCTTCAGGTGGTGTCAGCGAGTCAGGTATTCATGAATCAGATATTTTTGTGGCTAAATATACCGACGACGGTACGGTGCGATGGATACAGGTGTTGGGAGATAATGGTACTGATCTGGGTAAAGATATAGTGGCCGGAGATTCTTTGAATGTCTATATCACCGGTTCGTTTTCCAGCAGAATAAGGATAGATAGTCAGGAAGTAGTTAATGATTATCCTAACTTTAATGCTTTTACTGCTGAGCTGGATCCATGTCCATTTTATAGGGCAGATATTGCTCCTGTGGGCAGAGATACCATTTGTGCAGGAGATTCATTATTAATAACGGCACTCACAGGGCCTGGCTTCAGTTATCAATGGATGAAAGACGAAACGGATATACCCGGAGCAACTGGAATATCCTATTATGCTTCTGAACCTGGTGTATACCGGGTAAAGATAACAGCCCCTTCTTTAGCTTGTGAAAAATATTCATTGGCTTTAACACTGGTGGTAAACCCGCTTCCTGCAAAGACAGTAACGGCAAGTGGAACACGTGTTTTTTGTGAAGGTGGATCAGTTGCTCTTACCGGTTCATTTGGATATACCTATCAATGGTTAAATAACAATGTAATTATTCCCGGCGCTACAGCCTTCAACTATACGGCTACCACTTCAGGAGATTATCGCTTGGTTTTGCGTAACTCATTTGGCTGTGTAGATACTTCCGATGTACAAACTGTAACAGTGTATCCTTATCCGGATGCTCCAATTACACCTTTAGGAAAGTTTGTGATATGTACAGGCGATTCTGTTACTATGTCTACCGATGCCATTCCAGGGTATAAATATCAATGGTATAAAGACAATAATATTCTGGCTGCGGATACATTTGCAGTATATAAAGCAAAGACCGATGGTGTTTATAAAGTCCGGGTGTCAAATCAAATTGGATGTGCAACTATCTCACAGCCGGATACAGTTTCCACTATGAATTCGCCCCCGGCTACTATTACCAGTAACGGAGCACTTGAGTTTTGTGCAGACAATCCTACTACACTTTATGCAAATTCCGGCCTGGGACTAACCTATCAATGGATGTTGAACGGAGTGGTTATTCCATCAGCCACTGATAATATTTATATGCCATCTGCGTCAGGCATTTATACCGTTTCGGTAAAAAATGCTATTAATTGCGTAACACAATCTGATCCGGTAAATATTATTGTAAACCCTCAACCTGTGGCAACATTGACTGCCGGAATTACCACTATATGCTCGGGTGATTCTGTAAGGCTTACCGGCCCTGTCGCTGCGGGCTATGTTTATCGCTGGCAAAAAAATAATGCAGATATCATTGATGAAGCTAAATATGAATATTATGCCAAAACATCCGGTAGTTATAGGTTGATATTAACTGATGATAATGCCTGTAGCGATACATCGGAAGTTATTTCGGTTGCAGTAAATGGAAGGCCTACCGCTACTTTAGTGGCTAAAGGAGCTACCTCCTTTTGTGTTGGCGATTCTGTGGAACTGGTAGCTAACTCTGGTACAGGGCTAACTTATCAATGGTATAAAGATGGTAGTCTTTTCTCCGGACTTACCGGTGTTTCCGGTATAGTGAAGCAGCAAGGTGTTTATAAAGTAGTTGTTACCAACTTGGCTAATTGTAGTACAGAGTCTGAGCCGGTCAGTGTTACAGTGTTTTCTAACCCACCTGCTGTTATTACTCCTGATGGCCCTGTAGAATTTTGTGCAGGCAGTTCAGTAACGCTGCTTGCCGGACAAGGTACAGGTTATCAATATCAATGGATAAAAGATGGCTTTGATATTTCGGGAGCCACAGGTGCTTCATATAATGTGGTATCTTCAGGAAACTATGCTGTTAAAGTCTCTTTGTCTTCAACTTGTGCCAGCACTTCAGCAATACAACAAGTGGTGGTAAAACCGAATCTGAAGCCTACACTGACGGTAAATACCACTTTTGTATCCACCGCTTTTTTCGGAAGTTATCAATGGTATAAAGACGGAGTTGCTATTGCAGGAGCTAATCATCAAATTTATAATGCATCAGAGAGCGGGCAATATAGTGTAAGTATTATTAACGAACATGGTTGTCAGTCTGCTTCCGACCCGGTTACCATTTGTGTGCCTTATCCTTTTATTACCGTAAGCGGTACTTTGTTGAAAGCATCTTCGGGAGCTTCTTATCAATGGTATCTGGAAGGCTTTCAAATTGATGGTGCGACTTCTCAAAACTATCTGGCACAAGCTTCGGGCAATTATAAAGTAAAGGTAAGAGATGAAGAAGGATGTGAATCTTTTTCTGAAGAAGTGTTGGTTTGCGTAGCTGCACCATTCATTACTGTTGGAACCAATAATGTGCTTATGGCTTCTCATGGTATATCTTTTCAATGGTATTTGGATGGTGTCGAAATTCCAGGGGCCAATACCCAACTATTCGTACCTGAAGTAAGTGGAAAGTATACAGTACAGGTAGAAAATGAAGAACATTGTATTTCTGTTTCTCTTCCGGTAAGTATTACCGTTGCCGGAATGAATCAGATTTTTGAAAATGGTTCTATTTCCATATTTCCTAATCCCGCTCATAATCTGATCAATTTACGAATCAACAGTCCTGTTACCGGTGAAGTGAAGGCAACTGTTTTCAATGCATTGGGAATAGTTTATAAAGAATTTATTTGTCAAAAGTACGACAATGAGCTGGAAATGCAGATAGATATTCAGGAAGCGGAAAGCGGATTGTATTATCTAAAAATAGAATCAGGAGAATATATCTATCATTCAAAATTTGAAAAGATAAATGGTTGGTAAAATTACGGTTGGCTGGATAATTCTGCAATTATTACTGAATGTGTCAGTAATGGCGCAACACAAGACTCAGGAGCTGGTAATGTTTCCCGGTACATCTATAAGTATAGTACCTCCGAAGCATTTTGAGCTGACGGACTTGTATCAAGGTTTTTTACACAAACCTACAAATACATCACTTGTCGCGTCTAAAGCAGAGAATCAAAATAGTATTGCATTTAACAAAGGCCTTACGACCGATTATTTTAATTCACAGGGATTGGTATTAATAAAATCGGAAACTGTTAAGACTCCTGATTGGGAGGGAGTAATTTATTATACATCGTTCAGGGTAAAAGAAGTGGATATGCAACGAATGATGTTAGTAATGGGAGATTATAACGATACTTATATTATCATGGCTAACTTTCCGGCTATGTTTGCCAGCCAGCTTACTGTACCAATACGGGAAAGTTTTCTGTCTGTAAAATTCAATTAAGATGAAAAAAGAATTTACAACCCTTCGAAGTTTGATTTTGGGTAAAGAAGTTCTTCTGTTGATAATAGCTTTGATGTATCATAGCATTGGCTTTTCACAATCCGATTCTACGGTTTCGCATTACGTAACCTTCGAATCGGATGGGCCTCAGTTTATGTGGGGGCCTGAGCCAGGCAAAGGTATAAATGATACTATTGAAATATTCCCAAGGTTCTATCAGGATTTTCAATTTGATACACGTCCCGGATCTATCTTTACTTTTGGTGGGCTTAAATTTGGCGCAGGCTTATACGGCGGATTTGAATTTGGCCTTGGCCCTATGCAATTCAGAATCTCGGATTTTGAGCTTGGCAGTGTAGATGTAAAGTATCCGATCAAAGTAGATTTATCGATCCCCAGAGACAGTTCTTTTAATGCAGGAGACACGATTACCATAAAATCAGAATATACTGTTGAGCCAGGTTATGAATTAAATACCGTGTACCCTAAAGACGGGGAAATAGCTCTTGAAATGCCTATTCTATTTGATATACGTGTAGGTACGGCGTTCTGT
>DATCKK010000149.1:0-3273 GCA_036562325.1 Cytophagaceae bacterium
ATACAATGAAAAAGCGATTTACAGAAAGTCAGATTGTTTCTGCCTTAAAGAAACAGGAGTCAGGAATTACTACTAAAGATGTATGCCGTGAACTTGGCATCAGCGAAGCCACTTTTTACAATTGGAAGGCCAAATACGGAGTGTGCTTATTTCTGCTGAACAATTTTTTTTAATAGTCTCAGAATAAATTGGTAGAAGCGGTAAAAGCTAAAAAATTTTTTCGCTAATTCTCCCTCTGCCATTTGGCTTCAACGAATCCATCCTACACGAATATTCTATTTAGTTGCCGGTTCATCTCTCCCTCACATTGTATAAATAAAACCGCCCGGAGGTCCGGGCGGTTTTATTTAAGGATAGCCTGTAATTTATTTTTAGCGATGAAAGCATCGAGTAGGTCTTGCTTTGTGAAGAAGGGTTATTGAGTGTCAATGAATTATATACAGATGGAACGAAGATTGAAGCCTATCGGGAGCGCATCGCGTATGACGCCAATGGTAATATCAAAAAATACCTGCGCCACGGGGCCGACGCCACCGGCATGCCCCTCAAGATGGACAGCCTCAGTTATGAATATATCGCCGGAACCAACCAGCTCAGCCGGGTCAGAGATTCGGTAGGGGCCGGTAATTATACGGTAGATATAGACGACCAGGGTGCGGAGAACTATGAGTACGATATGGTGGGCAATTTAATCAGCGATGCACAGGGAGGTATTGCCAACATCGCCTGGACACCCTATGGCAAAATCCGTACTATATTAAAAAGTAATTACGATGTGATCGACTATGCCTACGATGCGGCGGGCAACCGGGTTTCAAAATTTGTCAATACCTCTTTGGAATGGATGAGTTATTTTTACATAAGAGATGCACAGGGAAATGTATTAGCGGTGTATCGCAATACAGAAGAAGGGTTGTTCTGGGACGAGCAGCATTTGTATGGCAGCAGCCGGTTAGGGATGTGGAAACCCGGCAGACTGATAGCAGAAGTGGAAGGAGCAGAAGAACCCATTCCTGATAGTTCTTTGATCGGCAGCAAGCAGTATGAACTCACCAACCATTTGGGTAATGTACTGGCCGTAATTTCGGATAAGAAGGTAGGGATAGAAGGCAGCACCTCCGGCACCATCAGCCACTACGAAGCAGAAGTATTGACAGCCAACGACTACTACCCATTCGGAATGCTAATGCCAGGCAGGGGAAACAATGTGGGTGAAGGGTATAGGTATGGGTTTAATGGGCAGGAGAATGAAAATGAAGTGAAGGGGGAGGGGAATCAGGTTGATTTTGGAGCGAGGGCATACGATGCAAGACTAAGTCAATGGCTGGGTGTTGATCCTCAGCATCGTAAGTACCCTGGAGAGTCACCTTATCTTTTCTCTGGGGCAAACCCAATTTTATTTAAGGATCCTGATGGAGAAGATAGGATTATAACAATAACGCTATTACATAAAACTGGTTCTATAACAATTCAAAAAGTCATTAAGGATGAGTGGATTTTCGAGTATGCCACACAGACGAAAGCTTGGAATGAAGTTCATAAGAGAGATATTATTCAAAACCTTACCATCGATCTAACCATAAGTTCAAACCCTCAAATATCATCAACTGTTGAAAAGGGAAATAGTCTTTATAGTTCGTCATTTTCCGATTATTTAGCAAACAAACTTCCATTCGGCTCTGGAAAAACATCGAGCACCAAATATGGGTATCAAATTTATGGCACGTCAAGTAGTATGAAATGGCAGGAGGAGCTTCCTAAAGCTGCCGAGGGAAGTGAGTCTCTGGATTTGGGAAGTTTTTTGAATTTGGTATCTGGTTTGAGAGACGCTGCTTCAATGAAGGATTTGGCGAAAGATTTTATTAAGGACAAGGGAAAACTCGCAGGTATCGAGAAAACATTTCAGATCTTAGAGTCCGCAGAGAAAATAGATAATGCGGCAAAGGAAGTTTCCGAGTCTTCGAAATATGCGATTATTTCTGACAGACGGAAACCTTACATTGTTGTCAACCTCCCTCCAATTACCGGAAGAGATGAATCAAGTTTCCACATTATGGCACACGATCCAAATAAACCCGACACCGTTTTTAAACGTCCGTCAGGTAGGCAAAAAAACTACACAAATAAAACAAATTAATATTGCTATGAGATTTAATTTCACTATTTGGATATTAGGAGTTTGTTTGATTTCCTGTGATACAGAAGCAATAATTCGGAGGCAACTAGCTGGGGAAATATTAGAAGGGAAGATGGTTACTGATTCGTCCTTTCATGGAAAAGTAAATGCATACTCATTAAATGGAAAGTATTTAGGTTACACAAATTATTGGAATGGGTATATGGAAGGCGCATCAGTAAGAATTCATGCTAACGGATTAATTTCAGATAGCATAACCTATAAAGACAACTGCAAAAACGGATATGCATATAAGTTTGATACATTAGGGAGGCTAGAGTACAAAATGTATTATTTTTATGATAAAGCTATGGGTCCTTTGTATCAATATGACAAAAATAATCGAGTGGTTAATTACGCGTTTTTATCCTTTGACGGTGGTCTAATTTTTCAATATGTTTTTCACAATGGAGAACACTTATTTCAGGGAGATATATTAAATGTAAGAGTGAACAAGGTGATTGATGAAGGAGATATAAAAGATGTACTTTTTTTATATTTAGTATATCCTCCATCGCTTAGAACAAGATATGAACTTGGAATTTTAGATTCGAGTAATACAATTACTTCTTCATCGAAAATTGAAGGAGAATGTTTTTATATGACGGTGCTCGATTCCCTTCCAATTGGGTATAGTTATGCGCTTTTGCATTTTACTTTCAATGAGGTAAAAAATAAAGAAGATTTGGAGATTGCAAAACTGGAGTCTGGCATCGTGTATGGATTTAATGAGATTCGCTAGATTTTTTACTTTGTAAAATCTTCGACATTTGGAGTTGAGATGGTCGTAGCCCAGCGAATCAACGGGCACATTTTTCAAAATATATGGTAGCTGTGCAAATTCGACCATGTATGTCTTTATGGTGGACGGGCTGTAGGCTTTCTGTAAGCTCCCCCAAAGTTCGGCCATTCAAGTTAGAGTTAACAACGTTTTGATTTGTTAACTTTAAATTTTAATACAATGAAAAAGCGATTTACAGAAAGTCAGATTGTTTCTGCCTTAAAGAAACAGGAGTCAGGAATTACTACTAAAGATGTATGCCGTGAACTTGGCATCAGCGAAGCCACTTTTTACAATTGGAAGGCCAAATACGGAG
>DATCKK010000153.1:0-3629 GCA_036562325.1 Cytophagaceae bacterium
CAATTCCATCCGGAACTGAAAAGTACGGTACAAAATCCACATCCGCTATTTGTACGATTTGTAAAAGCAGCGATCGATTATTCCAAAAGCAAGGGGAAAAAGAAGTAAAAAGTCTTAATAAATTTTAAATTTAAAGTATAACAAAAGAATAAATAATGGAAAGAAATCAGGTAATCGGAATTGTGCTGATCACCCTCATCATGATGGGCTATTTTTTTTATGTAGGACAACAGCAGCCTGAAACAATACAAAAAGATACTAAAGACACTATTGCTGCAGTAACCACTCAGCCAGACGGTACTCCTGTCAATGATTCCATAATAAAGGCTGCACAAAAAGCAGAGTTTGGAGAACTTTCACCGGTTACAGAAGTCACTGCACAGGATATTGTAATAGAGAATGAAGATATCAAAGTTACATTTACCTCCGAAGGTGGTATTGTAAAAAACGTCCTATTGAAAAAATACTTTGCCGATAACCATCAACCTCTATACCTGATCCCTGACAATACCAATGACTTTTCACTAGCCGTTCAGACTCCTACCCGAACTGTTGACCTGTACAAACTTCCTTATGAAGCTAAAGTCACCCAACAAGGAGATACTCAAACTGTTGTATTCACAGCCAATATAGGGGAAAACAAATTCATCCAACACACTTACCAGGTACCAAAAACAGGTTATGTAGTTTCATACGACCTGAAAACAACCGGACTTGACAACATAATCAAAAACGAAGCTTTAAAATTTTCCTGGAAAGCCAGACTGCCAAAAATCGAGTATGACCTTGAACAAAGCAGGTTTAATTCGACTGTAAATTATTATCTGGCCGATGGTGAATTTAATTACCTGACAGAAAGATCGGAGGATAATGAGTCGGCAACATTAAATGACCCTGTTAAATGGGTATCGCTTAAACAAAAATTCTTCAATACGGGAATCATAGCCAATAATACCTTCGAAAAAGGAGTAGTAAGCAGTGATGTACCCGCTGATAGTCAGATAGTAAAAAATGTAGCTGCGGAATTATTTATCCCAATTGGAGATGTTAAAACTTCTAAAGCCGGGTTTAAATATTATTTTGGCCCTAACCACTTCCAAACTCTGAAAGAAGTTACCGAAGATTACGAGAAAAACGTATTTCTGGGCTGGCCAATCATTCGATGGATCAACCGGTTTATTGTTATTCCTGTATTCAACTTCCTGGAGCAATACATCGGAAACTATGGAATCATTATTATCATACTGGTAATCTTACTAAAACTTATCCTGTTCCCACTTTCATACAAGTCCTACATATCCATGGCGAAAATGAAAGTGTTGAAACCCGAACTGGATGAGATTAAGGCCAAATATGGGGATGATTTACAAAAGGTACAGCAGGAACAAATGCAGCTATATCAAAAAGTGGGTATCAATCCACTAAGTGGTTGTATTCCTGTTTTATTGCAAATGCCTATCCTTCTGGCCATGTTCAACTTCTTTCCTAACTCCATTGAGTTGAGACAGGAGTCTTTCCTATGGGCGCACGACCTTTCTACTTATGATGCCGCTATTTTATTGCCATTCAATATTCCATTCTATGGATCTCACGTGAGCTTATTCACATTGCTAATGACCATTTCGACTTTGGTATATACTTATATCAATAACCAGGTGAGTACCGTTACAGGGCCTATGAAGTCGGTATCTTATATAATGCCTGTAATATTCCTGTTCGTGTTAAACTCCTTCCCTGCCGGACTTACTTTCTACTACTTCATGTCAAACCTGATAACCATAGGACAACAGATAATTATCAGAAAATTTGTAGATGAAGATAAAATCAAAGAAACGCTGGAAGAAAACAGAAGAAAAATAGCTTCCGGACAAACTAAAAAGTCAAAATGGATGCTGAGAGTAGAAGAAGCGATGAAAGCAAAAGAAGAGGCAGCCAGACAACAGCAGCAAAAGAAAAAGAAAAAATAATTTAGTGGTCAACTTATAAACAAAGGCTGTTCTTCAAACCGGGAACAGCCTTTTTACTTTTATCTCAAATGCCCCTTATTGCCAACCCCAGAACATACTTAATTGGTAATCCGGACGTTGAAACTTTAACCATTTATAAAGACAAATAAATCGCAATAAATACTAATACCGAATTTTAAAATGAATACTTTACTTAAACTTCTCGCTAACAGCCAACACCAGTTTATTAACCTGATTCGGATTTCCATATTTATTGTGATGGCATGGATTGGCGGTTTAAAAGTATTTCAATATGAAGCCGATGGAATAGTCCCTTTTGTTGCCAATAGCCCTTTTATGAGCTTTTTCTATACCAAAAAAGCTCCCGAGTATACACAGTACAAAAATCCGGAGGGTAAGACCGTACAAAAAAACATTGACTGGCATAAAGAAAATGGTACTTATACTTTTTCCTATGGATTAGGTGCTGTCATTGTGCTCATCGGAATTTGTACTTTGCTGGGAATCTGGTCTGCTAAAATCGGGCTCATAGGGGGCTTGTTGACTTTTGGGATGTCTCTGGTAACTCTCTCATTTTTAATAACCACCCCTGAAGTTTATGTTCCCAACCTGGGAGGAGATTTCCCTACTCCCCAACATGGTTTTCCTTATTTATCAGGGGCAGGCAGGTTGGTATTAAAAGATGTGATCATGTTAGCTGGCGGTTTAATTTGTGCCTCAGATGCTGCTCAAAGGCTTATGGCCGGTAAAGCCAGCTAACCAAACAGGCCTCTATTAATATATCACTTATTTACAGTAAGTTATTTTAAAATTTATTCGGAATGAGTATTAACTTCCATGAGACGGAACAGTGAAAACAGATTAAACAAAATACTTATAACCAACTAGTAATAAAACAATTAAACCTTTTCCACAAAACAGAAGTGTAAAAAATGTGAATAACCTCGGCATTTTGTCCACACTTAAATACGGATGCTAGTAAATTAAAATTTATATTTGTAGTTCTGTATCCAAAAAATTTAAAAAGCCACAGATGGAAATTACCTACTTTGGACATTCTTGTTTTTTAGTGGATATTGGGGGCTACAGGCTGTTGTTCGACCCATTTATAACTCCTAATCAGTTAGCCTCATCAATTGATATCAATTCCATTGAAACAGACTATATCTTACTTTCTCATGGACACAACGACCATGTGTTTGATGCTGAGGCCATTGCCAAAAGAACCGGAGCTACCATAATTTCGAGCTTCGAAATTGCAACCTGGTACGAAAAAAAAGGTATAGAGAAAACACATGCAATGAACATAGGTGGCAAATGGCCATTTGATTTTGGAACCGTACACATGGTACACGCCATACATTCCAACAGCCTTCCTGATGGAAGCTACGGAGGTTCTGCTGCCGGATTTGTCATTGAAAGTGCGGAAAAGACATTCTACTACGCAGGTGACACTGCACTAACCTACGACATGAAAATGATCGGCGAAAAGTTTAAATTAGACTTTGCCATGTTGCCCGTAGGTGATAACTTTACTATGGACATCTATGATGCAGTCCGTGCTGCTTCATTTGTTAATACAAAAAAAATAATACCAATGCATTACGACACCTTTCCATATATCGTCGTCGACCCTATGGAAATGACCGTGGTAGCAGCAAG
>DATCKK010000042.1:0-3263 GCA_036562325.1 Cytophagaceae bacterium
GATCGTATCCTTCCCCTCCGTAAATTTTAATTAGAATACCTTTTTTGGCTTCACCTGTAACAAAAATCTCATCGGCCCCACCGAGTGCCCATATTTCAATATCTTTGGTGAGATTATTTTCAAAAGAGGTTTGATACATTACAACTTCTTTTGAATCGTCTTCATAAACGCTTACTATAGTTTCTTTAGGTTTGCGTACTACTTCAATATATTCCGATTTATCGGTACCTGTTATGATAGGGTGTTCATTGATGATATTATGAAGCTCCATAGCAATTTGGGGGAGTTGAGCTCTTCTGGTTTTTAGTTTGGCGGCTGTTTCTTTTCCTATCATATTATAGATCTCTTTTGGCCATTGTTTTACTGCGTAGTTAATAGCTGAATCTGTTATGCCAGTTTGCAGTTCTAAGGCTATTTGTTGCCATTCCTCTCTGGTAATGGTAGGTAAAATCCTTCGGTCCAGATAATAGGCATTTTTTATTATTCCTCTTACATTCTGTACATCATAATGAAATGTTTGAAACTTGGGATTGAAATACAAAGCCAGAAAAGTGAGAAATCCATCATCAAACTTATAAAAAGCCATGTCACGATCTCTGGGTATCGGCCAGTAAAATATTTCACCATTGGTTAGTTGTTTCTTTCCCCATTTCCACTGGTCAGTGTGACGGTCCCAATCGCCGATGAGTATATCAAATAATCGGTTTTTGGCATAGAAAAGCCGGTCTACCCGAACACTTTGGTCTTGATAGCGTGCTTCTAAAAAATCATCTGTGCCTACAATATCATCAGGCATTCCAAACTTTTCTTCGCCTGCCCATGTGTCTCCCGGATGTTCTTCTACAATCACCAGTCGTCCTGCAAACTCTTTTATGTACGTTCCAAAGCTGGTATCATAAGGAACATAATATAACTTAGGGTTGGTATGATACAGGCCTGCTGCTTCTGCCAAAGGTGGGATAATAAGGGATGCATACGGATTTAGGGCAGAAGTTTGATCCTGAAAAATAGGGCTCAGAAATGTCGGCCTGAGAAGTCTGGGAAGGACTTTGGAGTGGTCTTTATCAACCGTCCTTAATACATATTCTTTCCCATCGCTGTTCAATAGTCTTAAATTTAGCGTTTGAAGGCTTCCTCCTTTTTTCAAAATTTTATATCCACCACGTTCTTTATTGATATCAAATACTTCTACGGTAACAGGTTGTGCCCACAAGTCCCGGTGGTGTTTACCAAACAGGAAGTTATGTACTTTGTTCTTTTTATAGTTTTTGTTGGCTGAAACTTTAATGCTGTCACCGTCGAAATGCTGAAGTATTATTGATTGCTGTTTCAACTTCACCTCTTTTCTTTCACAAGCTTTTAATGGAATACAAAGAATAAGGAGAAAATATAAGTTAGCTGAAAAAAATAGTCTAATATACTTAGAGTTCATAGCAAACATGTTGTTAACTGCCTTTTCAATGTTTTGATTGATAAATATTTTAACCACTATATTCTAATTAATCCGGTAATAAGTATATTGTTTTCCTGGCCTTATGTGTACTTCTGAAAGCATTGTTATTACTATATTTTATCAATAGGATAATTCAGAAGCTATGAGTATTTTCAAAGTTAAATATTAATTAACCGGTGAATGTTTGACTTCAAAACATAATCTTTATAGCGATGGTTAGTTAAATAAAAACAACGATCAGAATTAATGTTATGACTTTACTTTACAGATACATACATAAGCTGGCATTATTGCTACTTTTATGTTTGTTTATTAATAATACTATTGGAAGCGTAGTTGGCCTGTCGGAACAAAAGGAAGTTAAAATACCTCAGTTTACTTACTACACCATAGAGGGAAAGACGTTTGGCAATAAGGATCTGAAGAAAAATACTAAATTAATATTCATGTATTTTAATCCGCTTTGCGATATATGTGTAAGTGAAACCCAAAATATTCTGGGCAACTATTATTATTTGCAGGAACATAATATTCAACTGGTAATGGTAAGCCCGAATAAGCTGGGTGAAATAGTGGTGTTTAAAGATAAGTTTGGTTTGGACAGGTATGAGAATATTACCGTACTTCATGACAGGGATGATACCTTTTATAAACAGTTTAATGCCATCGGGTATCCGACACTATATCTCTATAATGAAGAACAAAACCTTATAACCTCATTTGAGACAGAAGTAGATTTTGAGGAAATTAAAGTTGCTTTTAATAAGACAGTAGTTAAAAAATAATAATAATAACAGTAGCCAGGGATAAATTAATAGTGAACAAAGCATGCTAACTGTTTACTGTTAATACCCCTGGTTTTATTTTTCGTTTAGGTTGAGAACCCCATTTTCTTCTTTCACTAATCTAAATGGTTCGTCTTTAATAAGAAAGAAACCATCAAGGTCAATAAAGTCAATGCCTGCTGCAAGATGTAGGGCAGAAGCTATGCCCAGAGTAGTTTCTACCATACAACCAATCATGGTTTTCAGAGAGTGGCTTTGTGCCTCTTTTAAAATTCGGAGTCCGTTCAAATAACCACCGGCTTTCATTAGTTTCATATTTACTCCATGAAACTGATTGCTTATCTCTTCCATATTCACTTCATTGGTGATAGACTCATCTGCTATGAGCAGGAAAGGCGATTTTGATTTTAAATACTTATACTCTTCTTTATGGCTCGAAGGTAAAGGTTGTTCAATGAACAGTATGTTGTTATTTTTTATTTGTTCCATAAACATCAGCAACTCATCAACATCGGTCCAGGCTTCATTGGCATCGATCATCAGGGGATGATTGCTAATTCTGCTGACCTCTTTGATCATATCCAGGCCTGTAGTTTTATTAACTTTTATTTTAAGGCTTTTAAATCTTTTTAAATTATAAGTTTCTATAAAGTCCCTGATTTTCTCAGGTTCCATTATAGGCAGAGTATAAGTAGTCGCAATATTTTTGGGAGCATTCAACCCCAGAAACTTATATACAGGAGTATCGGCATGGGCACAATGGAAATGGATAAAAGCAGATTCGATTCCAAATCGCAGCGAATTACATAATTCCAGAGTCGACAAGTTATGAGAAAACTCCTCTGGCGAAGCGCTTTCTGTTATTCCTGAATTGATAAATTGTGAAAATTGGGCTTTGATGAGTTCCGGAGTTTCGTTGTATCGAATGTTAGGGGCGACTTCTCCAATGCCTTCCAGTTTTCCATTCGATACGCGAATGAAATAATTCGTTTTAAAAGTTGACTCATTTCTGGATATTTTCCAGG
>DATCKK010000156.1:0-7153 GCA_036562325.1 Cytophagaceae bacterium
GGATATACATCCGAATATTAAAAAAGTTTATTATCCCGGATTGCCTAAACATCCTCACCATGCGGTGGCAAGGAAACAAATGAAAGGCTATGGAGGAATGCTTTCTTTTGAACTTGATTGCGATGAAATGATGCTTTTGAAGTTTCTTTCCGGTTTAAGAATTATACAGCCGGCTCTTAGCCTGGGTGGAGTAGAAAGTCTTATTTCTGTGCCTGCTGCTACTTCTCATTCCGGTTTAACAAAAGAGCAAAGAACTGAAATGGGGATTAGTGATACACTGGTACGGCTTTCGGTGGGAATAGAAGATTGTGATGATCTGATCGAAGATTTGTCGAATGCGTTGAAAGTTATAAGCGATCATAAAGTAAGTATTTAGAGATGTCGTAAATAATCAAAACGTCCAGGCAGAAAACAAGAGTCTCATAGGGAAGTTAATATATCATGATTAAGCTGCAAAGGGTTTATGATTATGAAGAGCATCCGGAAAAAGGGTATGCCATATTGATAGATCGTCTCTGGCCACGGGGGGTAAAAAAAACTGACCTGCAAGTGGATGAATGGTTAAAAGATATTGCTCCAAGTACTGCGCTTCGAAAGTGGTTTTCCCACGATCCCGCAAAGTGGAATGACTTTAAGAAGGATTATATTTCCGAATTGAAAAGCAATAAGGAGTTGCTTCATCGAATAAAAGAACTGGAAAAAGAACATGCCACTATTCTGTTTTTATATGCCGCAAAGGATCAGGAGCATAATCATGCCATTGTACTGAAGGAAATCCTTGATAAGTGGAAGTAATTGTATTTTTATAAGTATTGTTTTAACTCCGCAATTTGAAAATATTTTTTCGAATTGTTCGTCAATTTCTATATCCAATTCGTTTATGAAAGTATGGAGTTAGAATATTTTTTCGAGCTTACCGGAACCTATTTTTTTGCTATCTCAGGAGTAATTGCTTCGGAAGATGAAGATAAAAACTGGTTTGGTGCAGCTTTTACAGGGTTTATTACAGCCATAGGAGGCGGAAGTTTGAGAGATATGACTTTAGGTAGTTATCCCTTGGTGTGGGTAGGGGATGTTAATTTTTTGTATGCCATTATTGCCGGCGTGATTACTACTTATTTGTTTTATCAGGTTGTTTCAAAGCTTAAAAAGACCTTGCTTTTGTTTGACACTCTTGGTATTGCTTTTTTTACCATTTTGGGTACTGAGAAAGCACTAAGTTTGGGAGTTCGTCCTGAAATAGCAGCTATGATGGGGATGTTCACGGCAGTGATGGGAGGGGTTATACGAGATACACTTACCAATGCCACGCCTGTTATTTTCCGTAAGGAAATTTATGCCAGTGCCTGTCTTGTCGGAGCTATTTTTTATTTAGTGCTTAATGCATTTGAGGTATCAAGAAATTTGAATCTCATTATTTCATCCGGAGTTATTATTGCAATTAGAATGATTGTGTTAAAATATGGTATTACCCTGCCCAAAATAAAAAATAATCCTGATAGATAAGTTAGGCAGGGTTGTAGAACTTTATAAGAACAGAGATTGTATTTAGAATATTGAGCTGTTAATTATTATATATGCGTGTTTGTACCTATTGTTTGATGGGGTTTTTAACCTATATAGTGCTTTGAAAAATATTTTTATCGTATATAATTTAGTTTTTAACGGTTGACATTAAACTTTCTGCAGTAAATCTTTGTTGTATATTTAATTAGTTAGGATGATAACATTTTATTAAATAGAAATGGCAAAAAAAATCAATTATTTCTTTGATTGTTATAGCTATAATGTAGGTGTTATTGTGCTTTCTTTATTTTTACCGTCTAAAGCCTTTATTTATTAAAATATCTTCTCGGGATAGAGAAGCCTTCAAAAAGAAATTTGGTAATGGGTATGATTAATCTTTAGGATTGAGTGTTATGGCTTTACCTTATGTTTATTAATAACAATTTAAAGTATTAGAAATTATGAAAAAGCAGATATTATTGACAGAACAAGATTATCTGATGATATCCAGCCTTATCAAAAATAAGAATGGATTTTCAGAAGCGTGTTCAAGAAAACTTCAGAATGAATTGAGATCGGCGAAGATATTAAGTGCTTACGAACTTCCGAATGATGTGGTAAAGATTAATTCTACTGTTAAAGTAGTAGAAATAAATGGCAATAAACCATTAACGTTCCAATTAGTAACACCTTCTATGGCTAATATTAAAGAAGGAAGAGTTGCTTATACAGCTCCTCTTGCTGCGGCATTAATAGGGTATAGAAAAGGAGATACGGTAAACTGGACTTTGCCTTCGGGAGAAAAGAGCTTTCAGATTGTAGATGTAATTAATTAACGTGAATTCAAGCTTGTGCTCCATAGGGGATACAAGTATTGTAGTGATCAGTAATTTTACTGGTTTTATGAAATGTGAGAACCAATTTAGTAAGGAGGTTCTTGGAGGAAATCCCTAATAGGGAGTTTATTATTTATCTTCAAAAGAATTTATTATATTTGTATTGTGAGCAACACTGGTAGAAAATATTACAGCAATTTAATTTTCGCGAGCAAAACTTTGGGTTTTGTAAAAGGGATTGTTGTATCTATGTTTGTGTCTGCTTGTGTCTTAAAAGGCATCCTTTTTACTTTTAACTTCTCTTCAAAGGACTTTATCAGGTAGGCCCCAGGCCAGAAAGTCCACAAGGCTTGGGGAATCCAATCTCTTATAGATATTAATCCTGGTATAGTAATCATTTGTTAATCCCTTTGTTATGTTCGCAGAAAGAAAACATGGAATTACCATGAGGTATTTTTTATGGATATTATTTTACCTCAACTTATGTCTCTTTGTTATTTGTATAATATGGAAGAATGATTTCCTTATTGTTGTTTCTATGGCCGTAGCATTGATGATTATTGCCATTCAAAGAAAGCACCAGGCTTATGTGTTGTTTAATCAATACTCATTTCCTAAGAAAAGCTTTTTTCAGTATTTGATAAATCTATTTAAAAAGGGATCTGAAAAAATGATTGTCAACGGAAAAATATTTAAGATAAACAATCATGAGCGGTTTTCTTCCAATCCGGATTTGTCTAAGGGAGAGATAGTACTTCATGCTCTGAAACCTGTGAAGGTAGAAGCGAACCAGATTAAAGTGAAGACGGCCAGTGACCAATGTATTAAACCATTTACAGGTGCTTTACTGGATCTGGATATTCCTGATAGTAATTTATTAAGTAAGGAAATGTTTAAGGGGTTTAGGGAAGCTTCTCAATATGGTGGTTTTGCTATAAGTATTTCGGATTCCGAGTTGGATAAATGTAAAGAAGGAAATTTTATATTAAAGTTTTCTGTAGATAGAAACTCAGCTTTCAGTAACCGACATAAACTACAAGCTCTCTTTAAAGATGTAGCTGTTAATAACTCGGTTAAAGCCATTGAAATTGTATTGAATAAAAATTCAAACAACAACTCTTTATCTGAGTATTTGGATAAAGCCAACAACCGATATTTTAATAACTCTGTTGGTTTACTTTATTTAATTCGATACCTGCGCTATCTGTCCAACGGAAAGCCGATAGGTATTCGATTATCGATTGATGATAGGCGCGAGTTCGTTAACTTTATATGGACCTTGCGAGATAAGAAAATATATCTTGATTTTATTACCATTTTAGCTGATTCGCAGGAAGAAATTAGCAGCTCGGAAAGCAAAAAGGAAAATACAGCTTCGAAATTATCCCTTGACGAAGCTGTTTCCTTTGCTTCCGAAGCATTAAGGGCTTATGGGCTTGAAAAGCAAATACAGCTATGGGCTGCAGGAGAATTTAATAATGGGTTTGATTTGTTAAAATTTGTTGCCTTGGGTGCCAGCAAATGTATTAACATACTGTCGCCTGTTTACCTGCATCAAAACTTCGATAATTATTTCTTTGATGAATCGGAGTCTTTTATAAAAACCAAGACTATGTATATATACAAAAAGCTTCTTAATGAAGTTGCTCATTTAATGGGCAAGGCAGGGTTTGCTTCTCTGGAACAGGTCTCTTCCAAAAGGTTTTTCCGGAGGACAGATCCTGCTACTGTTAAGAGTTTTAATGATCTGTACTTTAAGTCAAAGTATTCTAATAAATGGGGCGTATTTGAGGATTTTATTCGTTTAAATTAAGTTTTGTTAAGTTATGGTAAAGACAATTATTTTATCGAAAGCTGACTATGTTTTGCTTTCGACTTATATTAAAAATCATTCAGCAGCATTTTCACAATATAGTTTGAAAAAACTGGCTGTAGAGTTGCAGTCGGCAAAGATTGTTGAGGAAGATAAGCTTCCTAAAGATGTGGTTCGTTTAAATTCAGAAGTACGAATTGTTGATGTCGAACAAAAGAAGGATATGACGCTTAAATTGGTATTACCTTCTGAAGCCAATGTAAAGGAGAATAAAATTTCGATTGTTGCGCCGTTGAGTACAGCGTTAATTGGTTATTCAAAAGGTGATATCATTGAGTGGGAAGTTCCTTCCGGGACTAAAAGGTTCAAAATTTTGGAAGTAAATAATTAATGCTGCTTTTTGGGTAAAAAAAATAAAGTGGCAGAAATTAAATAAGTACAGTTTAGTTAGTATAGGTAGTTGTATTTAATATATTCGTTATATTGAATCAACTACCTTTTATAATTTATAAATGAGAGTTAGTTAGAATCATCTCAATTCCAGCAATACCACATTTTCCACATGGTGCGTATGTGGAAACATATCTACGGGTTGTACTTTTTTTACTTCGTATTTCTCATTTAACAAAGCGATATCCCTTGCTTGCGTAGCAGGATTACAACTTACATAAACAATACGTTTTGCTCCGCTTGCTAATAACACTTTGCAGACATCTTCATGCATGCCGGCTCTTGGTGGGTCGGTAATAATTACATCCGGCTTTTCATGTTTGGCTACAAAGTCTGCAGTTAAGATATCTTTCATATCTCCCGCATAGAATATAGTATTGTTGATATTATTGATTTGTGAATTAACTTTAGCATCTTCAATAGCCATTTCTACATATTCAATACCTATTACTTTTTTAGCCTTAGCCGCTACGAAGTTAGCAATGGTACCTGTGCCGGTATATAAGTCATACACGACTTCCTCTCCCGTTAATCCTGCAAATTCTCTGGTTACTTTATAAAGATGATACGCCTGCTCTGAGTTGGTTTGGTAGAAAGACTTTGGCCCTATACGGTATTGAAGGTTTTCCATTCTTTCAGTGATATAGGGAGTTCCGGCAAATAGTATTACTTCCTGGTCGTGAAAGGTTTCGTTTTTCTTTGGGTTAACTATATAGTTGAGAGAAGTTATTTGCGGAAATGTAGTTTTCAGGTGTTCCATTAGAGGAATAATAGCTTCATCTTCATGGAAGAACTGAACTATTACCATTGTTTCGCCTGTAGAAGCCGTACGGATTATCAGGTTTCTCAATAAGCCAACCTGTTCTTTCAAATCAAAGTAAATCAACCCCTTCTCCAAAGCATATTTTTGTACTTCCAGCCGTATTGCATTGGAAGGATCAGGTTGTAAGTAGCAATGTGTAATGTCCAGAATTTTGTCAAACCTGCCGGGAATATGGAATCCCAGTGCATTTCTTTGCAGGGTTTCTTCAGAACCTATTTCGTCTTCTGTTAACCACCTTTTGTTGGAAAAGGTGAATTCCAGTTTGTTGCGGTAATAAGTCGTTGCCTGTGAGGGTAAAATGGAGGAGATTTCAGGTAATTTTACTTTTCCAATGCGTTCCAGCGCATCCGCCACCTGTTTTTGTTTGTATTTTAGCTGAACTTCATAAGCTATATGTTGCCATTTACAGCCCCCGCATGTACCAAAATGTTGACAAAATGGCTCTTTTCGGTCTTTAGAGTATTCGTGAAATTTAGTAACGGATGCTTCCGCAAAGTTTTTTTTCGATTTAAAAACTTTTAAGTCAACAATATCTCCGGGTGCTACGTTTTCTACGAAAATTACCTTATTTTCATGCCTGGTAATGCACTTACCTTCAGCAACTATATCCTGGATGCAAACATTTTCTATAAAAAATGGCTTCTTCTTCGACATTTGACAAAATTATGGAATATTAACGAAGTAAATATCTGTATTGCTAAAATAATTGTTAAAAATTAACGTATATAGTGTTGCGGAAAATTCCAACTATGAAGAAACGATTACCTCTTTTTTTTATTTTTTTACTCTTAGTCTCGCCTTTTTCGTGGGCCAGTCATATTGTTGGTGGTGAGTTTCAGATTGCTTATACGGGTAGGGGGAATAATTATCAGTTGATGATGAAGATGTATTTTGATGAATCGAATAGTGGAGGAGAGCTTCGTGAACCTTATGTTAAGGCAGCTATTTATCGTAAGAGGGATAATTATCTTATTAGAACGATTGATTTAAGGAAAACATTTGACGCAAGGGTGCCCTATGCATTTGAGGGCTGCTTAATGAATGTAGGAAACATTTTGCAATATTCCCTGTTAAAATATACATCCGATATAGTGCTTGATCCTCAAATTTATAATGATCCCGAAGGATATTATGTAGTGTGGGAACGTTGTTGCAGGAATGAAGAAATTGATAATATCCAGTACCCGGATGAGACCGGCCAGGCTTTTTATATGGAATTTGGCCCTACTTTTTTGCCTTCCGGGGTTCGGTATCTGGGGTCTCCGGTGTTCCCTGATATAAAAGGAGATTATTATTGTATAAACACTGACTATAATCTTGATTTTGGAGCAGTAGATGCGTCTAAAAATTTTGCAGATTCGTTGGTTTTTTCTTTGATTACACCATATGAAGGATATACTACTGGAGGGAATCCTATAAAAAGTATTCCCTCTCCTGCTCCTTATCCATTTGTTGATTGGAAGCCAGGTTATTCAGGCCAGTTTCCCTTAGGAATTGGATCATATTTCAGCATCAACAGGTATACCGGCATATTAAGCTTTAATAGTAAAAATCCGGGTTTATACTTGTTTGGAGTTATTTGCGAACAATATAAAGACGGGAAAAAGATTGGGGAGGTAAGAAGGGATTTTCAATTTAAATTTGTTACATGCAACTATAATTACGAGCCTGTATTTGAATTACGTAAAGATAATGTTAAAATCCCTGAGTCTGATACGATTTATG
>DATCKK010000159.1:0-7547 GCA_036562325.1 Cytophagaceae bacterium
TTTATCTGGAAGACGGGAAAGGGGAATATAAGCTCGTAGGCAGATACCTGGATGTTCTCGAAGACAGCAGGAATGCTTTGGATATTAACTATGTTTCCTCTCCTTCTTTTAATTTTAATTTCCATCCGAATCCATTTGAGATATTTAGAATTTACAAAACCAATTCTACCTATTGGTTTCGGCTAACTTTAAAAAATAAAAGTGAGAAAGTAGATCATTGGGTTCTTGAAATATTCGATTCACATATAGATACATTGGAAATATATATCCCTTTTGAAAAAGGGAAATTTAAAAAGTTTCAAACCGGCGACCAGGAAAACTTTAACTCCAGAGAGTACAAACATAAAAACTTTGCTTTTGGCATTGCACTTAAAAAAGAAGAGGAAAAAACTATATATATAAAAGTTAAATCTTCTCATCCGGTAGCCATGATGGGTGTGGTAAGATCTCCTCAACGATTTGTTCATTATTCTACCAGCGAGTATTTTTTATTAGCCTTGTTTTATGGCTTGCTAATTTCAATGGCTGCTTATAACCTCTTCCTTTTTATAACAGTAAAGGATGTTGCTTATTTCTTTTATGTATTGTATAGTCTCAGCTTTGGTTTATACTCAATATCTTTAGACGGTACCGGATATCATTTTCTTTGGAGTAACTCTCCTTACATAAATAATTATATCAGAGATTTTGCCTTATTATTTATCTCCATAAACGGCTTGTTATATACAAGATATTTTTTGACTACTTATAAAATCATCCCATCTATCGATGTGGTAATATGGGTAGTTATCCTGTTGCGCTTTCTTGTATTTATAGCCGGATTTACATTTGTTCCTGAGTTGAGGACATTGCCATATTTGGATATAGTACCACTGTTTTTGGCGTTCCTTTCAGGAATATTCTGTTTGGTAAAAGGCTATATGCCTGCACGATTCTTTATATTAGGTTTTACCTTATTGTTCTCAGGGTTTTTCATTAATACACTTGAAAGTACCAATCTTGTAAACAGCAATATTTTTACAGTATACAGTATCAATTTTGGAATAGTATCGGATATGTTTTTGCTTTCGTTTGCTCTTGCTGACAGGATTAAAAACCTGGTGAAGCAAAAAGAAAAAGCGCATGCGGAGACTATTCAACACCTTAAAGAATCAGAGAAATTAAAAGAAAAAATACAATCAGAGTTGGAGGAGATTGTTCAGCATAGAACAAATGAGTTGAAAGAAAAGAATAAGCAATTGGATTTGTTTGTATACAAGGCATCTCATGATATACGAACACCTTTGAGCAGTATCATTGAATCTGCCAACAAATCACTGGCTTCTACCACGGATGAAGTAGCTCGACATTATCTGGAACATATTCTGAAGAGTACTGCCCGACTAGACCTGATTCTTGGAGATATGTTGTCTTTATCACAGATGAAGGGGGCTCAACTATCCATATCAAAAATTGATTTCGAAGAAATTTTAAAAGAGATTCTGGATAGCCTCCAACATACTCCAAACTTTAAACACATGCAGTTTAATATAGAGGTAGACAATACCGTTGCATTTTACTCTGATAAAAAAGTTCTTTACTCTGTGCTCCAAAACCTTACAGAGAATGCCATTAAATACAGCGATCCGGGCAAAGACAACCCTTATTTGAAAATAACGATTAAGCAAACAAACGAGAAAGCACTGTTACAGTTTGAAGATAATGGCTTGGGAATAGGCAAAGAGCATCACAGCAAAATTTTTGATATGTTTTATAAAGTAAATGAGAACTCAAATGGTACAGGGCTTGGTCTTTATCTGGTTAAAATGACCATAGAAAAACTGGGAGGCACCATTTCTATTGATGGAGAAGCCGGTAAGGGTACGGTGTTTTCAATTGAATTAAAAAATATGACTGAAAGTGTTCCTGCTTAAAATGGAGAACATTCATATTCAGTTATAAGCTATTTTGTTTCCACTGCTTTAATTTCTTTTAATTCACTTACCATTTTTAAATACACTCCATTGGTCCAGCCGAAACCATCTTGTAATGGATATTCACCACCACCCGCTTTAACAGATATATCTACTACATTATACTTTTCCATCATTTTACCGGTTGCTTCAAATACTTTTTTATTCAGAATAACCCATCGTTGCATAGCCTTTTGTGCCAGGCTTGAGTAGCCATAATTCAACAGGCCTTTACAAGTAATCCATTGAAGAGGAGGCCAGCCATTCGGCCAGTCCCATTGCTCGCCTGAGTTTACAAGAGTACAGACAAATCCACCGGTTTTTAGAAACTGAGATTCAAGAGTTACTTTCACTTTTTCTGCCTGCTTTTTATCAGCGAGATCAAAGAATAAAGGATAAGCACCTGCCAGAGTTTTTTGGTAAGTCGGAAGGTTATTGGTTAAATCATAATCAAAATAAAAACCTTGTTTTTGGCAGTAAAGGTATTTGTTAATAGCTTCTTTTCGTGCTTTGGCACGGGCCATATACATTGTTTCTTTAATAAGATCCCCTTCCATTTTATATCCTTTTGCTAAGGTTAGCTCCAGATGATGTAATAATGAGTTGAGATCCACAGGTATAATATCCGTAGTTCGTATGCTGGCCAGGCTTGAATCGGCAAACCACCGGCTGCTAAAATCCCAGCCCGACTCTGCTCCTGCTCTCAGGTTTCTGAATACTTCGTCTTTATTTTTACTGGAGTTCAAAGCTATTAAAACATCTTCTTTGAACGCTTCCGGCCTTGGATAAGGCAGGTCGTCATAGTAGCGATTAAGAATATGGCCACCGGGCATTCTTACAACCCTTCTATATTGTGTACAATCTTTTGTTAGTGTATTGGCTCCATCCATCCAAAAGAGATACTCTTTTTCCAAAGCAGGCAGATAATCAGTCAATACATCTTTACCTGTTTCTTCTGAAAGCAATTGAATCATCAGAGAAAAATAAGGTGGTTGTGAGCGGCTCAAATAATATGTGCGGTTTCCGTTAGGAATATGGTTATAAGTATTAATTAGGTAGGCAAAATTATCCACCATGTTTTTAATTAACTCTTTCCTGCCTGAGACTTGCAGGCCCAGCATGGTAAAATAGCTGTCCCAATAATAGATTTCTCTAAACCTTCCACCCGGCACAATATAAGGAAAAGGCAAAGGGATTAATGTGCTGTTTTTAATGGTATCAGGTTGACGGGTTAGATAGGGCCATAAGTGATTTAAATGTTCGCTAATAGAGTGCGTAGAATCGGTTGTATAAGGAGTGCCAATATATTGAGGCAGTTCAAAGTTTTTCTGTACAAACTCTTTAAGATCTTTGTTTTGTGCAGGCAGATTCCTGAATTCCAGAAGAATTGAATCCATTGATTGCTTTGGTATGGCATCAGGAAAAGTTTTGGAGTCATTAAATACTCCCTGCAGTTGTACCTCAATAAATAATTCTTTTAAAGAATCCACCATATTAATTTGTGCCAGTGAAGATGTTGCGCATAGAGTAATTATTAGATGAATAACTGGTTTTAAATAGTGCATACGATAAAAGCTGGTTAGTGTGTTTTAATCCGGACAATAAATAAACATAACCAATGGAGTTATAAAAATCCAAAAATCAGGCATCTGTTTAATATTTTAAACAAAACACCTGGTTAAAAGTTATAGAGTAGATTCTTGCTTAGGACCTGAAAACTTATGCCAAAAAAGGGCTGATATCAGCCCTTTTTCTTTTTCTTAAACTTGGATTTTATTTTCTGGATAAAGGTGGGGCCGTTGTTTTCATTATCATCCCCAATGAGATAGCCATAAGGGTGCAGGCTTTCCACATGATCAAATACGATTTTCAAAACACCAAGAAATGGAAGGAAAATAATCATACCCGCCACACCCCAGAGGCTTCCGCCAATAAGTAAAGCAATGATGGTAGAAAGAGGGTTGAGTTTAACCTGTGATCCAACAATATTGGGTGTTAAAAAATTATTCTCCAGAAACTGGTTAATTGAAAATACGGCAGCAACGGCAATAGCCATTCCTACCCCATCACCGACAATTAATGCCAGCAGAACAGGAATTGCGGCACCTATCAGTACACCTATGTATGGAATAATATTTAAGAAAGCAGCGAGTGTACCGAAGAATATGGCATGGTCCATTCCTACAATCAGAAGTCCTACGGAGTTTAAAACGGCTAATATAAATATGACTATAAATACCCCTGAGAGGTATCTGGATGTAACTTTGGTTGATTCGGATAAGATTTGATTGGTTTGTCGTTGCTTCTCCGTTTTGGTGATTTTAAGGATAAATATTCTGAATCTTTCTTTATAGTAAAGGAAGAAAAAAATAAAAATTACGATCAAACTTATATCGGCAACGGTTCCTGTAGTTTGAAGAATAACATTCTTTAAGTATTTACCACTTGACTCTAATAATCCGGAAGCTCTTTCTTCCACAAAGTCTAATTGCTTTTCAGGCGATACTTTGGTTTTTTCATGAATGAATTTTTGCAAGATTTCTAATTTATTCAACAAAGCAGCTTTATACTCCGGTATATCATCGGCAAATCCAAGGATTTGAGTTGTTATCAGAAATATCAGGAAGGCAATAATCACGATGATTAAAAGCATGCTGAGCAAAATCGCCAAAAAACGAGGTATACGGAAAGACTCCATCTTGTTTACCAGCGGTAAGAGCAACATGGCTGTAAGAGCGGCAAAACTTATGGGAATGAGAAGATCCCTACAGATATATAACACTCCAAAAAAGAGAAAAAGGAAGATCAATACAGCATTGAAATGTAAAAGCTTATTAGATCCGGTACTCTGATTTATCATAACTTATAATTGGTTAAAAAATACGGGTTTAGTAGTTTGTTTCTGTTAGTTTTAGTTTTTTCGATTTATGTTTGGTAAAAATATAACCATTCTGACTTCGTTGGAATTATTATTTATGTAATTATATCCAGAATCAATAAAATGAGATTTTGTTTATTGCTTTTTCTGCTTATTTTTCAAGTTTTTACAGTTTCTTTTGGCCAAAATGTAAAGAAGCCAATGAAGTGGCTGGGTAAAAAGAAATTCGAAAAGTTGGAGAAGAAACTACAGCAATCGTATGCAAAAGATTCCATACTTCCCGGATATGATTATGTATTTGCACTAACTTATTCAGATACATCTTTCTACCGTTATAATATTGACTCGGCCTATACATTTGTACTTAACGCAATTGCCAATTACGAAAAAACAGATAGTTCTGTTAAGGTTAAAAGGCTGGTCAAAAGTGGAATAAACAAAGACACCATTCTCATTTATAAACTTTATTTAGATAGCCTCGCCTATATTATAGCTTCTGAAAAACATACGGTGGAAGATTATAATCATTATTTAAATTATTATCCTACCTCTAAATTCAGAGAAATCAGTAGCCGTAAAAGAAATGAACTGGCATTTGAAGCTGCTTTGGAAGAAAACTCATACCAGGGGTATAAATATTTTATAGAAACCTATCCGGAAGCAGAGCAAATTAAACAAGCCAAAGAGATATATCATTTTCTGCTTTATGAAAATAAAACCAACGATAAAAAGCTCACCAGCTATTACGACTTTATCCATCAACATCCGGAGTCACCTTATATACATGAAGCAGTTAAAAACATTTATGAGATAACGACCGCTACAAACACTGTTGATGCTTATCTGGAGTTTATTCGGCAATTTCCACAAAGCCCTTTTTGTAAAAAAGCGGCAGATTTCCTCTATTACATACCAGGTGATCATTGGAAACACATAAGCTATGCGGACTCACTGAACAAAGTTTGGGAGTCCGCACAATTAGAGTTAATACCAGTATATACTAATGAAGTTTTTCGTTTTGTGGACAGTACGGGGAAAATTGCAATTTCACAGTCTTATAAAAATCTGGGAGAAGAATATAAGTGCAGGGTCAGCAATCAGGATTTTTTAATTGTAATTCCTGAGAATGAGCCGTTAATGATTACTAAAGATGGACAACCAATAATGGCATTTCCTTATGAAGATGTAGAAGAATTGGGCATGGGGCTGTTGCGAGTTACTTTGGAAGATTATGTAGGTGTTGTACATAAAGCAGGATATAGATTAACAGAAATTATTTATGATGAAGTAGAACTCTTTAATGACTTTCTGATAAAAATAGAAAAAAATGGTAAAGCAGGACTTGTCACTTTCACCGGAAGAGTTGTATTAGCTCCTGTGTATGATGATATTACCTGGGAAGACCCATTCATTGTAGTTACCAATGAGGAAAAAGTAGCTATCACTACCTTTGCCCAACTTTCACCGATTCTGGAAAATACTCCAATAGAACTACAGTTTAGATACGATGAAGCTGAAAAGGTGTCCGAAACCTTTATTATTGGCTATAATGAAGATAATGAGTCACTTTTGGACAGCTCCTTAAAAGAAATAATCCCCTTGGCAGCTCATACCATTTATTACTTAAAGAAAGGATTTTTGGTGAAGTCGGAAGAGCAATACCATTTGTTGAATGATAAAGGGTTGCCAGACGATACTACCAGCTACGAGGATGCAACTTTCAATCAAAATTGGGTAGGATTGAAGAATGATTATGGATGGAAGTTAAAAGATGTTAGCCACAAGGATATTTTTGAAAAGGTAGCAGATTCAATAAAAATAATAAGTGATAATTATGCCCTGGCTTATTTCGCAGACTCATTAGCACTTGTGAATAAAGACCACAAAACGCTTAGGTTTCCTAAAGACTCCAGGATAAGATTATTGAAGGCTGCCCGTGAAAATTCCGGACAAGAATTGGTGATGGTAAAAACAACGAAGGAAAAGTGGGAGATACTAAATCTGCAAGGGGCTATTATTTATTCCGGAAAATTAGATGATGCTTATATTCCTTGTGAGCCATTTCTGGTAATTGAACAGAGCAGGAAGAAAAGTATCTATGATATGAATGGAAACAGAATCGCCAGTGGCGTGTATGACGGTATAGGTAATTGCGATCAGGGCAATTTATCTACGCTTAGAAGCGGAAAGTTTGGGTTAATTAATATAGACGAGGGAGTAAGGCTGGAAGCAGAGTCGGAAGAAACCATATTACCTTTTGCTTCTGGTATTTATAAAGTAAAAAAACAAAATGGCTATATTTTAACAGATAAGGGAGGGAAAGCAATTATACCAGCATATTCCGACGATATTTTACCATTTTCGGATTCATTGTTTCTCTTGCAGAAAAACCAGGAGTGGTCGCTAATGCAAATCCGGAATAACGAAAACAAGTTGTCCGGAATTATGAGTCAGCAAATAGTGGATAGTGGGAATGAGAAGTTTTTAATTTATGCTGATACTTCCGGCAAAGTTGGAATTTATTCCAGCCTCAAAGGAGTTTTGCAATCTCCTTCTTATGATGAGGTCGTATTTATAGGAACCAGGAAGACCCCCGTATTTTTGGCCAGATTAAAGTCCGAAACGGAAGATGTTATTAGCTATTATTATATCAATAAGTATGGCAGAATTATTTTTGAGGGAAGAACTCAAAAAGAAGAAATGGATGATATAATGTG
>DATCKK010000165.1:0-2430 GCA_036562325.1 Cytophagaceae bacterium
AATAAATACTTTAAATAAATTTTCAATAATTAGGCATTAATAACATAAAACCGATTGGTATAAAATATAATATAAAAAATACAGGTATTCAGAAATAAAAAAATTTACAATTGTATTTGAACGGACTCAATATTTTGTTCATAATAGATGCTTGCTTTTGAATTAAAAGTCTCTGCAGCATCTGTAGTATAAAAAATAATCTTACCGTTTTTACTGCATTTTTCCTCCATTTCCGGATGCCTTTGAAGATAATCTTTTAAACTCTTTGCTACTATTTCACCTTGAGAAATCAAGCGAACAAAAGGTGGCAAATACTGTCGGATCTTTTGTTCAAGCAATGGATAATGGGTACAAGCCAAAAGCACGGCATCTATTTTACCTGAGTTAGCCAACAGATGCTCTATGTGCTTTTTGATAAAATAATCAGCTCCTTCTGACAGGTGCTCGTTATTTTCAATAAGCGGAACCCACATAGGACAAGCTTCCTGATATACTTTTACCTCAGGAAAAAATTTGGACACTTCAATGAGATAAGAACAAGATGCCACTGTTCCAGTAGTAGCCAATATACCCACATGTCCGGTAGTAGTCATATCTCCTATTATTTCGGAAGTCGGCCGAATCACTCCCAACACTCTTTTTTCAGGAGCAATCTGTGGCAGGTCTTTTTGCTGAATGGTACGTAGTGCCTTAGCAGAAGCAGTATTACAAGCTAAAATGACCAGAGGGCAGCCTTGATTAAAAAGATATTTAACACATTGAAGGGTATATTGATAAACAGTTTCAAAAGACCTGGTGCCATAAGGAGCGCGTGCATTGTCTCCCAGGTAGATATAATCATACTCAGGCAAAGCCTTTACTATTTCCTTCAACACAGTAAGCCCGCCATACCCGGAATCAAAAACACCAATAGGTCCTTTCAAAGAAGCCATGTCTAAATTTACAAAACTTGGAATGCGGAAAGTTAGCCAAAAGTTCAGATACAACCTAAATGTTAGAAAAACCGGGAAGAATAAATTTAAAACCATCTGCCATCTATATTTACTTTACTAATAGTCAATCGTTTAAATGACAATGTGTATAACTTTTTAGCTTTCCGCTTACAATTCACTTCCCGGATGCCTAAATTTAATGATTCCACTGTCAAAACCTTTACTTAATGACTACTCCTTTACAAGTTTTACAGGAAAAGTTCGGATACTCAAGCTTCCGATTTGAACAGGAAAGAACAATCAATAATGTCCTGGCGGGAAAAGATACCTTCGTGGTGATGCCTACAGGAGGTGGAAAGTCTTTGTGTTATCAAATACCGGCACTTGTATTCGAAGGACTGACAGTGGTTATATCACCACTACTGTCTCTGATGAAAGATCAGGTGGGCAGGTTAAAATCCATGAATATTGAAGCGGCTCTCCTGAACTCTACCGTAGGTATAACAGAACAGTTAGAAACACTGGCAAAGATAGAGTCCGGCCAATTAAAGTTGTTATACGTCGCTCCTGAACGATTTTACAGCAATGACAATCAATTGCTGGAACTTCTCAAAAAAGTAAATGTATCTATGTTTGCCGTAGATGAAGCCCATTGTATTTCCCAGTGGGGGCATGATTTCCGGCCAGAGTATTTGAAGATCGGTGAACTCAGGGAACATTTTAGAGGTGTGCCAATCATTGCACTGACTGCTACTGCCGATGAAGTAACAAGGCAGGACATCATCAAGCAATTAAAATTAAACTCACCGGATGTTTTTGTTGCAGGCTTTAACAGGCCCAACATATTTTATCGTGTCCAACCCAAGAAAGACAGCTATAATAAACTGGTAAGTTATCTGATAAAGCGAAGAAAAGAATGTGGAGTAATATATGCATTTTCAAGAAAGTCTGTAGAAGAACTGGCTGCAAAGCTACGCCTGGAGGGCTTTTCAGTTCGCCCTTACCATGCAGGACTGGATAAAAGAGTAAGGGATGAAAACCAGGACTTGTTTCTGAAGGGAGAAGTAAAAATCATAGTAGCAACTATTGCATTCGGTATGGGGGTAGATAAACCGGACGTTCGCTATGTGGTACACATGGATCTTCCTAAAAATATAGAAGGATATTATCAGGAAACAGGAAGAGCCGGAAGAGATGGTGGGCCAAGCGAAGCTATATTATATTACAGTGCAGGAGATGTAACCAGGTTAAAGAGATTTGTTGAGGTAGAAGACAATAAAGAACACTCGGACCTGATGATGACGAAGCTTAGTAAAATGGCCGAGTTTTGCGAACTTACTACTTGCAGAAGGCAGTTTCTGTTAGAGTACTTTGGTGAAAAGTCAGAAGGCAATTGTGGTAGCTGCGATATTTGTTATCAAGAAACACAACCACAAATGGGATATCTTTATAATACTATTAACAAATAATAATATCCATATTTTTTACATATCAAACT
>DATCKK010000169.1:0-1958 GCA_036562325.1 Cytophagaceae bacterium
TGGTTACATAGTCTCCCAATTCAAAATACAAACCAGTTACTTTTCCCGATACCTCGGATTTGATTTCTATAACCTGATTGGCACGTACCGTTCCCACCAGGTTAATGTTCTTTTCGTTTACCCTGTTGGTAGCCGTTGCCACATTTACAGCTACCCTCATTCCCGAAGTATCTTTAATCTGGTTACGGGAATCAATATGTTTTTTATTGGAAACCAGTCGGAATCCAACAATACCGATAACACCAAGAACTACAAGTATTATGATAAATTTTTTCATAAAAATTATATGATTACAAATTGTCTATTTTAGCTTCAGATATATTAAAAGATTGCCTAATGATTTTTCGTGATTTAGCCTTGCTGTGTATAAATCCAGTAAGGTACGAGTGTACATATTTTGCGCTTGCCGCAACGACAACTCTGCTTCCACCAGATCGGTTGAGGTACTTACCCCTTCTCTAAACTCAAGTTGTGTAATTTCATACACTTCCTGAGCCAAAGCCACATTAGCTTTTTCTGCTTCAATTCTGCTGCGGGTATTTTTATACTGAGCCAATGAGTTGGATACTTCGAGGTTAATACTTTGTTTAAGTAAATTGATATTTTCCTCCTGTTGTAAGGTTCTTATTTTAGATTGCTGAATTCTGGCACTTTTTTGCATACCATCAAAAACCGGTATTCTAAGTCGAAGCCCTACAGAAGAAGAGGTATAATCCACCCATTGATTTCCTGAGGTGCGGAATAAACCGAAGCTTTCACCCTGGCCCGTATATCCATAGTTCCCATAGGCTGTTAATGTTGGGTAATAGCTTCGCATATTGTTTTTAGTATTTAATTCCTGCAAGCCCAGGTTGGTTTTGGCTATCTGATATTCGATTCGGTTTTCAACAGAAACCTCTTTGGCAATATCCTCATTTTCATTAAGAACCAGAACAGTATCAGCCAAGGCTATTTTTTCTTCCAATGGCATTCCCATTTGAAATTTTAAATTATTAAAAGCATTATCAAGGCTGAGGGTTAATTCTCTGATCTGTGATTCAAGATTATTGGTATTAACCTGGAGGCGCTTCACATCCACACTTTTAGCAACCCCATTCTTATACTGCAACTCCGTAACTTCCAGAATTTTTTTTGTGTTATTAAAGTTCACTTTCAGCAGTTTAAGTTGCTCCTGAAGAACAATCACCTGATAATAAGCAGATGCAATATTATAAGCTGTTTGTTCACTGACTTGTACCGTTTGCTGTTGGTATAGCAAGGTACTTTGCTTGGCAGCTTTTAACCCTATTCCAAAAGAAGGATCAATAATCATTTGGGTTACTTCTCCTGAAAGGGAGCTGTTGTATTTGTATCCCATTTTAATACCCTCTCCTCCTCCCGGAGCCTGAAATCCCGGAATAATCAGCAATGGAACTTTCAAACGGTCTTCAAAATTACCATTGATATTAATCTGAGGAAAAGCTCTACCTTTCACTTCAGCTATTTGTTTCTTTCCAAACTCTTCATCATACTTCGCAACTTTAATTTTGCTATTATTTTGCATAGCATATTCTATACATTCTTTAATAGTGAAGTAGGTAGAATCCTGTGCAAATCCACTATTGCTCCATCCTATCAGGGGAGCAATCAGGGTTAAAGCGATTAAAAACCTCTTTTTGCTTTTCATATTAATCGGGGTCGCCATTTATTTTTTTGAAACTCAATTTCAAACAGTTATTTATTTTACATTTAGTTCGAAAGAAAACGAACTTATTAATTATTTAATTTTTATATCGAACAACACTACCTCTAAATTTTATTGAACCACCTTTTTTTGCTGACTTTCCCATTTCTTAAAAAGAAATGGAACTTCCTTTTGGAAAAACTCCATAAAGTCAATCATTTCAGATAGTGTGTTATTAAATTCTTTGGTCGCTTTGGTTCTATTTCGTAATACTTCCTTCAGCACTGTATTTATA
>DATCKK010000174.1:0-2367 GCA_036562325.1 Cytophagaceae bacterium
TAATAAAACAGCTTCTTTGCTCTTTTAAAGGTTCTGTATCTGTATAGGAGAATTTTCCAGGATCTTCATCTCCCTTTTGCTCTTCCATTTTGGAATAATCTAGAGATCTTCCGTCTATTCTAGGTGGTGTACCTGTTTTCATTCTACCAGCTTCGAAGCCTAGTTCTACCAGTTGTTCTGTAATGCCAGTCGCTGCTTTTTCTGCTGTCCTGCCTCCTCCGAATTTTTTTTCTCCAATATGGATTACTCCGTTTAGGAAAGTACCATTGGTTAGTACTACAGCTTTACATTTTATTTCTATACCCATACCTGTCCTTACCCCTACTACCCTTCCGTCTTTTACTACCAGTCCGGCGACCATTTCTTGCCAGAAGTCTACATTGGGTGTTTGTTCTAAACTTAGCCTCCATTCTTCAGCAAATTTCATTCTGTCATTTTGTGATCTTGGGCTCCACATTGCAGGCCCTTTTGATCTATTTAATATCCTGAACTGAATCATGGATTTGTCTGATATTATTCCAGACATCCCCCCTAGCGCGTCTATTTCTCTTACAATTTGTCCTTTGGCTACACCACCCATAGCAGGGTTGCAAGACATTTGAGCTATGGTTTGCATATTCATGGTGATAAGCAACACCGTAGAACCCATTTTTGCAGCAGCTGCAGCAGCCTCACAGCCTGCATGCCCAGCTCCAACTACAATTACATCGTACTCTTTAAACATTTGTTTCTAGAATTTCCCCTTTAGAAGTGTTCCACGTGGAACGTTTAATTTTTGTATGTTATACAGATTAAGATTTTTTTCCTTAAGATATATTTAGTGTTTTTAGGTGTTCCACGTGGAACGTTTTATTAAACTCTTTTTGCTAAGTAATAATCCTCTTTCTCTCGCATTAGTGTCTGCTCGGTTTTTGTTTTGTCTTTGTATCCACATAAATGTAATACTCCATGAACAATAACCCGGTCTAATTCATCTTTGAAAGAGTGAGAGTATTTTTCGGCATTTTCTCTTATTCTTTCTATGCTAATAAATATATCACCTTCAATAATCTCCTCTTCTTCGGAGTTATTAAAGGTGATAATATCAGTATAAGTATTATGATTTAAATAGGTCTGATTGATTTCTAAAAGGTATTCGTCTCCACAAAAAATATAATTTAAATGGCCCAAGGTGAACCCTTCTTCTTGTAATACCTTTTTAATCCAATGGCTGGTTTTCCGCTTTTCAGTAAACTTAAAGTCTATTTCTTCGATATGAAACTGAATCAAGGATGATCCCATTTAGAAGTAAAAAGTAAGGGTTACAACTCTTCCCTCTTTGGTAAATTTAACTTCGTCTGATAAATGTTTCATAAGGAAAATACCTCTTCCTCCAAGTTTATCTATATTTTCCGGAGCAGTAGGGTCAGGCAGGTTCTCGTAGTTGAATCCTGATCCTTCGTCTTCTATACTAAACTCCAGTAGGTTCTCTTTGCTTGTAGCAGAAAGGGTAACGTTTTTATTTTTATCCGACGAATTCCCATGTTTAATAGCATTGTTTACAGCTTCTGTTACTGCAACCATAATGTTACCGTATATTTCATCATCAATGCTAAATTTGTCTTTAACATTATCTATGAAACTCTCTACAATTCGGATGTTTTCTACTATTGATGGTATTTGTATCTTCAAGGAATTCATCTTATAATTTAATTCTTTTAAGGTGGCGCAATTTATATCTATTTTTCTATTTTCTGAAAATATTCATTTACTTCTTGCTTGAAGTAAGAGTTGAGAGCAGGGTTAACCGTTTTAAGTAAATCAACCTGTTTTTCTCTCGCTTTTAGATATTTTTCGAATGATGGCGGAATTTCTCTGGTTAATTCCTTGCCTGTAGTTGATTCTCTTTTTTCATCCAGCTCACGTTCTCTGACCGCTTTTTCAGCTTCTAATAATCGGGTGAGAATATCCTTCTGCCGCATTATCATCTCCTCCGTCAGCTTTTTGTTTACCAGATCAGTTTCCGTTTTCTCCATTTCTTCTTTCAGTTTACTTAACTGGTTTCCGGGCTTTAAACCGTCCTTTTGCATGCTCTTTTCTAACTCCTTCATTGCATTACGGATCATCTCCTGTTTGGCAGCCAGTTTAGCTAGTTCTTCGGATAGTTCTCTACCGGTTTTACCGCTTTGTTTTAATTGCTGTATTTGTTCGTTCAGTTGCTTTTGCATTTCTCCCAAGCCGGGCTTTGGAGTTTTACCAGGTTTTTTACACATCTGGCCTCCTTGCATTTGGTTGGCCATTTGCTCCTGCATTTGCTTTAGAACGTCATTTAACATTAAAGCAAGATTGTTTATAGAGGTCATGGCAAACTGTTGCTTTCCCGTGGCT
>DATCKK010000043.1:0-2401 GCA_036562325.1 Cytophagaceae bacterium
GCCAATGCCCGTAGCCAGAAAGAAGAGGTATTTTAAAGTAGATAAAAGTTTTGAGTTCAAGATCAGTCAATTTTAAGGGTAACCAAATTACGCAAATTGTGCTTATACATCAATTTGAAAGCCCAAAATTATTAATCAGAACGAAGTGGGAAAGAAAATAATGTGGTAAAAAAAATAAGGCCCTTGCCGGGCCTGAAAATATTAATTGCTGCCAAATACCTTTTTCAACAAGTCTGTGGTTCGGGCTAACGGGTCTTTTCTGATTTTTAGCTCTTCCTCCGCCACCAATATAAATAAGCCCTTTAATGCTTTATTGGTTGTATATTTAACTAAATCGGTTTCTACTTTATTCTTTGAAAATTTGTTATAGATTGTGGTTATCTCTGTCCATTTTTGAGTGGCTTGTGTACTGTTAAGTGCATTGGCTATGTGCGGACTAAATGAATCATATAGCGGATTGTAGGTGGTTTTTCTCAGGTATCCTGTAGCGGCAGTGTCAGGGCCGGTTAAAATATTTTTAGCATCGCTGATGGTCATTTCTTTAATAGCACTAACAAATATCGGGGCAGCTTCTTTGGCGGCTTGCTCTGCGGCTCTGTTTAAAGTTAGTTCAAATTCATCCACCTTACTTCCGAATCCCATGTCTCTCAAGGTTTTCGCTACTTTTTGTGCGTCTTCGGGAAATGGTATTCTTACTTTTGTGTTTTTATTGTATCCATCTACCTGATTAAGTTCGCTGGATGCTTTGTTGGCTCCGATGGTCAAAGCTTCTTTTAACCCACTGGCAATCTCGGACTCTGAAGCGGCGGTAGTACTACCAGGGATTTCCTTCGTTACTGATTTTGGTACTTTGATTTTCCCCAGATTGACCTGTGCGTAAAGGTTGAGACTGAATGTCAGGATGATTCCTAGTATAATTAGTTTTCTGGTTTTCATAATGTTATCCAAACTGTTTAAGATAAAATTACCAATAACTATGCCATGCATTGTGTTAATAATAACATGGTAATCGTTATTGTGTTAGTTTTATTATCTCAAATGGACAACTACGCAAAAGAAATTGCTAAAGTTATTTTGTAACCTATTAAGCCAGCTACCAGAATTGTTACTTTTTATCCGGCTGTTGTATATTGAAAGTGTCTTTCGTTCTTAAGAAGGCTGAAGCTATGGCCGATATAATGATTCCCGCAATTAAGGTGGTTGTTAATGCATTGCCGGCCTGTGCTGATGGTTCATTTACCGTTTTAATATTTTCGATAATTTCATCAATTTCTTTTGGAGATTTTTGCAATTCCTCCAGTAGTTCCTTGTTGGCTTTTATTAAAAAATCAACATATTCAGTAGGATACGCAAAGGTGAAAAATAAATAGAATAAAGCGCTTAATAAAAGTGCTGCTATCGCAGAAATGGCAATACCACCAAAGAGTGCCTGTGCATAGTTTATTTCATTGTGGTATTTTTTTTCTCTTATTTCTCTAATGCCAAGAATCAGGCAGATGGTGAGGGTAGGGAAGAAAAATAACAATAAGGAAAACCTTCCGATAAAAGTATCATATAGGTGAGTAGAAAGAATGGTAAAGGTGATAGTTGCAAATGTTATGGCAATTATAAGCCCGTATTTAAGCTGAATTTTCATAATAGTAAAGCTTGTATAAAAAGAAACAGCTAATATAACATAAGTCATGTTAGCTGTTCAAGTGATTAAGGATTAAATTTTAAATTCCTTGAGTAGTCTTAATTGTAGGCCAATTCTTTTTGCTGCTCAATATTAATCTTTTCCAATTCTTTCATTAATTCATCTTTCAATGCATTGAAGTCTGGCAGGTCTTTTTTAGCAATGGGTTCAGCTTCTTGTGTTACCTTTACCTTGGTTCCGTCTACCTGTTTGCCATTTTTCCAAAAACGGAAACATACGTGGGGGCCGGTGGCCAGCCCTGTACTACCTACATATCCGATTACCTGGCCTTTTTTAACGGTTTTTCCGGGCTTTATGCCTTTGGCAATTTTTGACATGTGTAGGTATTGAGTGGTGTAGATGGAGTTATGTTTTATTTTTACATAATTCCCATTGAATTTACTAAACTTTGCTTCGGTTACTTTGCCATCACCTACCGCAAGTATAGGGGTACCTGCAGGGGCTGCATAATCTGTTCCCAGGTGTGCTTTGAAAACCTTTTGTACCGGATGAAATCTTTTTTTCGAGTATCTGGATGAAATTCGGAAATACTTTAATGGAGCTTTAAGAAATCCACCTCTTTGCATACTCAGGCCTTTTTCATCAAAGAATTCATCTTTTCCGTTTTGAGGGAAATTAAAAGCATAAAAGGTTTCATTTCCACTTTGGAATGAAGCTGTATGTATTTTGTGTATAGCAATTGCCTGGCCATCAAGTACCAGTTCA
>DATCKK010000181.1:0-1831 GCA_036562325.1 Cytophagaceae bacterium
ATACAAGCCTTTCATCCATTTATCCTTTGCTTGTTCAATCAGCGATTTATCAGTGGATACAAAGTTCCAGTCAATAAAACGCTCTTCAGGAAAGGGGTCACCTCCGAAAATATAAATAGTGCTGTCCGCCTGAATGGTAAACTCACATAGATGACTATCTTTAGTTACCAACATTTGTTTGGAGCCATAAATATTACCTTCGCTTTCGATTCCTCCGTTTAAAATGTATAGCCCTGATTCGCCATACAGATGCTTTCCAATAGCAACCTTTTGTCTTGTCCGGCTTTTTAGTTCTATCATGTAAAGCGGGCTATAAACAGGTACGGCTGACTTACGACCAAATGCTTCGCCTGCTATCAGTTTGTATTGAATATCATCTTGTTTCCACTGAGGAATTTCGTTTTCTGTGATATGGAAAAATTCCGGATCCATTTGCTCCAGATGTTTGGGTAATGCTATCCATATTTGCAATCCATGCAGATGTTTTTCGGAATGTCGAAGATATTCCGGAGTTCGTTCGGAATGAACAATTCCACGGCCAGCTGTCATCCAGTTTACTTCACCGGGCTTTATTTCTACTGCATTGCCAATCGAGTCGCGGTGCATGATGCTACCTTCAAATAAGTAAGTAAGCGTAGAAAGGCCTATATGCGGATGTGGCAGTATGTCAAAATTATCACGTTCGTTAAGTTTTACAGGGCCCATGTGGTCAATATAAATAAACGGCCCCACCATGCGCTTCTGGCGAAATGGAAGTAAACGTCCAACCAGGAACTTTCCAATATCGCTTGCCCTTTCTTCTATAATTAAATTGATGTTTGACATACGCACTCCTTATAGTTTTTTTGTATTTGTTTGCTATTCATTGTTTTAGGCTGTATATCCCGGAGGCCTAATTAATCAAATAAAACCTCCGGGATATAAGGATAGCCTTACTATTATCATTGAATTGATAAGCAAATTTAAGATTGTTTTACAAATTGAAGTTCGGCTGAAATCTTAATTTCTTCGCTTACCAAAACACCGCCGGTTTCTAAAGCTTCATTCCAGTTTAAGCCCCAATCTTTACGGTTGATTTTTCCACTCAAAGAAAATCCGGCCTTCTCATTTCCCCAAGGGTCTTTATTGATACCACCAAATTCAACTTTGAGTTCAACTTCTTTGCTGATCCCTTTTATAGACAGCAAGCCTTTAAGTTTATACTCATCGTCGTCGGTTTGCTTAAACGATGTACTTTTGAATGTTATCTCTTTATGATTCTCCACATCGAAGAAATCGGCAGATTTCAAATGTCCATCTCTTTGTTCATTGTTGGTACTGATCGACGAAGCATCTATCGATACATTGATAGAGGAGTTAAAAATATCCTCACCATCTACATCTATTGAGAAGTTTTTAAATGCCCCTTTTACATTTGAAATCATCATGTGTTTTACTTTAAAAGTAAGTTCACTATGGGCAAGGTCCAGGCCCCACTTTGTTTTTGCTGTTGTCTCCATTTTTTTAATTGTTTAAAGGGTTAAAAATTATTTAACTGATGATACAAAGATGGGGATTTTAAACGGGTAAGAGGTAATACTTTTCGGAAGAAGTGTTGTGATTTTAGGAAATGAGTTTTTTCATCTCTTCACGAAACTCAGAGGGTGTTTGGCCTGTTCGTTTTTTAAATACATTGGTAAAATAAGCTTTTTCATTATAACCCAGCTCAAACCCTATTTCTGAAATGGTTTTATCTGAATAGGTTAATAAGTTTTTGGCTTCAATGAGTTTACGTAATTCAATAATTTCTGAAACGCTCTTTCCCATTATTTTCTGACAGATAGTATTCAGT
>DATCKK010000183.1:0-4371 GCA_036562325.1 Cytophagaceae bacterium
AATAAAGCCAGGAAAAGACTACAAGTTATATGATAAAATTCAGCTTTGAATTTTATAATCCACGCATCTTTCTGCTGCTGCCATGTATGCTCCTATTGTTATTTCCTGATGTGAACGGGCAAAAGTCTCCTATAAAGAAAATAGTAGATACGGAGCCAGTGTCTTTAGTTTTACCCTCTACTAAAGTCGATATAAAACCGAAACAAGTCGGGGTGATGGATGTTGCCGCTAATATTGACCACGCCCATTGTACAGGTGCATCTGACGGGGCTGTTCAGTTTGATATTGCTGTGCATGATCTTCCATTTACCTATGCTTTCGAAGGGCAGTCCGGCCGCAAAGCCTATGGCTCCTATTGGAGATTGATTGAAGTTGATAACCCCGGAAATCAGTTGAGTCAATTTCAGGTAAAAGTGGAAATCCCCGAATCGAATAAATTTAACACCGACTTTTCAGATATCCGGGTTACGGATACATCGCTTACCCAATTATATTCTTATTGGTTTGAAGAAGTGTATAATGGTAAGGTGACTATTTGGGTAAAACTTCCTGTTATTCCTCCCGGGAAGTCATTTTTTAAAGTGTTTTATGGAAATAGTGCAGCTTCCGCACTAAGCAATGGCAAAACTACATTTGATTATTTTGAGGATTTTGAAGAGAGTGATTTTTCAGAATGGTCTACTGGTTGTGATTTGAACTCGAACTTGACAGAAGAGTGTACAGTGAGTTTAAATAATAATGGAAACTCAGGAAACTATCTTCAGTTAAGGGGAACTGCTGATTGTATAGGATCTTATACAAAGGAACTTCAGACGACCATTTCCCGGTATATAACTTTAGATCCCGGAACCTATAGCTTTGACTATTCTTCGAAGCTTGATATATGTTTGTATACCAATTGCGCCGGTGAAACAGAAGTTCAGACTTTTGCTTATCTGGATAATGCCTATATATCAGAATATATTTTTTATATAACTCAGGAAGGCTCATGTGGCTGCAAAACCACCCGTTGGTTTCAGTCGAGAAGCGACATGTATACCGACGATGGCAATGGCCATCAATATAAAATTATTTCCGAATTATGGGACTGTAGTAAAGGCGGAGCTAATGTAGACAACTTCAGAATACGGAAGAATGTAGCTAATCCTCCCGTAGTTACTACTGGCCCGGAGCAGTCTATAATCTATAGTGGTTTAAAGGCAGGTACATACACCTTAATACTCATTGATGCAATCTCTCAGGAGTTAAAGAAAGAAATTGTAGTTACAGAACCCGCATTACCCCATGTAAATACGCCTTCGACTTGTGGATCCGGAAAAGTCGAGTTTAAAATTTCAGGTGCATATTCTTCTTACAAATGGTATGATGGCGAAGAAAAATATATGGGAACATCTGATTCCATATATTCCACTGCTCAGATTAATGAAACATCGACTTTTTATCTTACCGGTGTTGGTACCAATGGATGTGAATCGACTCCCAAAGTAGAAGCGATAGCGAAAGTGGTTACTCCTTCTATGGCAGGAAGCATTTATGCCGATAAAAAGGATATATGTCCCGGGGATAGTGTTAGACTACATTTAACGAATCGGGTAGGAAAGGTAATAGGGTGGGAACTATCGGTGGATAGTATAAACTATTATACAAACTTTACCGCATGGGTGGATACCAGCTTTACATTAACTCCTGTCAATACCAAAACCTATATAAAAACCATCATAAAGAATGAAGAATGTGTTCCGGATACGAGTGATGTATTTGTTGTTAAGGTGCATGAAGCTTCGTATGCTTTTGTAACGGGAGCAGACACTATTCTTCCCCACCAGGTAACGGATTCCATTAAACTTGTTGATCTGAGAGGGAGCGTTCTTGAATGGCATAAGTCATATGATATTCATTTTAATAATTATTCGGTGATCAGTACTCCGGATATGGGGATCATAGATTCCAATCTTATGCAAACTGTTTATTATCGGGTAAAAGTTCAGAATGAAGTATGTACTCCCACTGTGAGTAATGTTGTCAGCATTCGAGTGAATAGAATTCATAAAACCTATGCAGATACAATTACTGTACTTGTAAACTCTGAACTGGTGAATTATTCCGGCTTATTGTCTAATGATGTAGACCCCGATGGTGATCAGTTGGAAATTAAGGAAACAGACTGGCTTGTTACAAGTAAAAATGGGAAGATCAAGTTTAGCCGGGAGGGTATTTTGAATTATATACCTGCCTACAATTTCATTGGGACAGATTCTGTAACTTATACAGTATGTGATAAGCACCAGTCGCACTTAAAATATTGCGTTGCTGCCAGGTTGGTGATAAAAGTGGAAAGGTCAAAGCAGGAGCCATTACATGTGTTTAATGCAATATCTCCTAATGGAGATAATTCCAATGATTCATGGGTTATTCAGGGAATAGAAAATTACCCGGAAAATGAAGTCTATATTTATGACCGTTGGGGTAATCTGGTATTTGAAGAAAGAGGGTATGATAATAGTGAAGATAAAAAATGGAAGGGGACCGCTAATGCAGGTATGTTAACTACCGGCCAGCAATTACCGGCAGGAACTTATTATTATTTAATTAATATACCAGTTCTGAAAGAACAACTCACTGGATATATAGAACTACACCGATAATCAAAAGCATTGTCTCTGTTAAGAATACATATCGTCCTGATGATTTTTATCCTTCCTTTTGCAGGGCAGGGACAAACACCATTGTATAGTCAATATATGTTTAATGGATTGGCTATTAACCCTGCTTATGCCGGATCACATGAAGCACTTGCCGTTACAGGGTCGGTAAGGAAGCAATGGGTTGGTTTGAATGGAGCTCCGGTTACACATACCCTTACGGCACATACTCCGGTAAATAAGAAAAATATTGCGGCAGGGCTCATGCTTAGAGGTGATTATACAGGAGCAACTACTGCTACGATGCTCAAAGGGTTTTATGTATACAGAATTACTTTGAAAGATGAATCGAAACTTGCTTTGGGGCTTTCCGCAGGAATAAATCATTCAAAAACCAGGTTCACGGATCTCTCTTTAAAAGATTCTGATGATCCTGTTTATAGAAGTAATGCACTTCGTTATAACTGGGCGGAATTTGGTACCGGGCTTTATTATTATTCCCAAAGAGGTTATGTGGGACTGGCTATTCCGGAAGTATTGACTTCAAAACTAACTTCCGGAAATAATGATTTTAAGGAGCCGTACAAATATATGTTTCTTACAGGAGCTTACCGGTTTTATATTACGCCATTTGTGGACTTTCAACCCGGTACATTAGTAAGAGTAAGTAATTCGGGTATGGTTCAGGTGGACTTTAATACAATGGTTTCGATTGAAAAAGTACTTGATGTTGGACTTTCTTACAGAAGCTCATCAACTCTTGTATTTATTACGAAAGTTAAGTTAAGCAGACAGATGGAGTTGGGATATTCTTATGATGCCTCATTAGCAACTTTAAAGTATCTGGGTAAAGCAGGACATGAGTTTGTCCTTACTTATAACTTTAAGTATTATTCAGACAATATTCAAAGCCCTATCGATTTTTGATATGCGTTGTTTAGCCGTATTTTTTATTGTCTTTATTTTTCAATCCATTTATTCTTATGGACAGGGTAATAGTTTTTTGACATTGTTTGAGAACAAAATCCAAAAGGCAGACCGATACTATCAGAATCAATTTTATATAGAGGCGTTGGATATTTATCAAAGAAGCCTGAAAAAAGATACAGGCTCATTAAGCTTGAAAATTAAAATAGCGAAATGTTATAAAGCACTTCAAAAGTATCAGGATGCAACGCAACTATATGCTTCTATAATAAAAGACTCTGCATGTAAAGCGGACGAAAGGTTGAATTATGTACAGTTATTGATTTTGCAGGGCCATATGGATCAGGCAAAACAAGAGTATTTGAACTATTATCGCCAAATCGGAGATGAGCGGTCGGCAAAGTCGGTCCAGGCAATGGAAGGCTTAAAGGGATTTTATAAGGATCACTTATTCTATAAGGTGGTACCTTTATCTGTTAATACGACGAATGAGGAGTTTTGCCCCGTCTATTATGATGAAGGTGTGGTTTTCATTTCGGACAGGATGGATAGTCCTTATATCAGGAAATATACTTCAACGGATGGTAAATACTTTTGTAAAGCTTTTTATAAAAAGCCTGGCAAATCGAATGTGGTGAATAGGGAATTAAAAATAGCAGGTATAGCTAATGGTAATATTGGGCCAGTTGACTTTTATAAGGAAGAAAAAGAGATGGTGTTTTCCTACAATCCGGAACCTTCTGCTAAGAAGAAAGCTACCAGGCTGGGACTATATTTTGCGAGTAAGGATGAAAAGGGAGAA
>DATCKK010000220.1:0-4476 GCA_036562325.1 Cytophagaceae bacterium
CGGACTGAACTGTACTTTAAATACAGGATATCCGTGTCCCTTCAGCGGAACCAATTGCTTGTTATTCTTTACATCCCATATTTTTATTAAACCTGCTACATCGGCAGTAGCAAGAAGTTTATTATCTTTTGTTGTTGCAAGATCTACCACACCTGATTCATGGCCAGTTAGTAATTGCTCCGGATTACCTGTGGCTATATCCCACATCTTTACCACCGGACCGGTTTTTCCTTTAATCATTTTCTTGCCATCATTCATCAACAACAAATTGTTTTTCAAACGAAGGTATTTGGAAATAGAAGACTGCCAATAATTGTTAGGATCGTAACCAAGATTCCGGCCGGCATCTTCATTTACCAAACCAGAAAAGATTTTAATTAACTGGCCCGATTGATAGTTGTATTGATGAATGGAATTATCATCCATAGCTATAAATAAGGAAATGCTATCTTTCCCCAATAATACTTGTGTTGCTTTAGTGCCCTCCGGCACAGGTATCTTTTTAATCAAATCAAGTGAGAGCGGATCAAATAAGTATGCATACTGCTCGTCACCGGCTAACAATACTTTTTCATCATTGGAAAGTTGTATACCTGTAATACCATCAAACTTTTCACCCCATGTTTTGACTAAGCTTCCATTTGATAAATCATACTTAGCTAGTAGTGAATTATTTGATTGCGTAAACAAACTTTTCCCATCTTTAGATATATCAGTATAAGTACCACAACCTCCACACCATCCTTCTTCCGGCTTTAAAGTATAAACCAGTTGATAGGTATTGGCATCGTACACTTTTGCTGTTCTGTTATCTTCTCCGATTATTAAATACTTTCCATCTTTACTGTATTGTATACTAATCCCATACCCGGATCCCTGATCGGCATTAACCTCTATGGTCTTAATAATGGAATCTCTGGCTATATCCCAAATTTTCAAATGATCTGAATAGCCGGCAGTGAGTACATAGTTGCCATCAGGAGAAAAGGAAACATCTGTTAAAAGTTTATTATCCGCTTTGCTGACAAAAAGTTGTTTTCCGGTAAAAACGTCCCACACCCGTGCTGTCCCGTCTGCACTGGAGGTTAATAGTTTTTTGGAATCTTTACTGAATTGAATACCATTTACCGTATGTTCATGTCCGATGAATGTCCTTATCTCCCTACCTGTTGTCAGATCCCAGATTTTAGCAGTTTTATCTCTGCTCCCTGAAGCAAGGAATTTTCCTGCATCATCGATAGCTATTGCTTTAACAGCAGCAATATGGCCTTTCTGAAGGATGGTTTCAATTTTATAATTTTGAGCCTTAGTCAGGTAAGCTGTAATTGTTAGAAGAGTAATGAAAAAAACTCTGATCATATAAATTCGGATTTACTCCCAAATTATAAAATTCAGAGAAAAAATCTTTGATGAAAGAAATATTATTTTACATATAACCGCCTAATTATTAATGCATCAGATTTTTAATTCTTCTAACTCCCTGTTTAAAACATTTCCTCCCCAGAAATTTCTATAAGACGTTTCATCATTCACCTTCTGAGTTGGCTCTATATCGGAGGCAATAGCTCTAAAAGCATCAAGCAAAACTTTATAAGGACGATATCCTACTATAATTATTCCCTCCTTTCCATCCCGTTCAAAAGTTAAGGTAGGAAACCGGCTTATTTTCTGATAGCGTATATATTGAAGATCATTTTTAAATGCTTCGAGTCCGGCACCCTGGTAATAATCCTCTTTAAATTTTGTAAAATCAAATGATTGTGTTTGGACACTTAACTCTTCTGCAGATTGCAATAAAACATCCTCCCTGGAAATATTTAAACCTTTCAACATTATTGCTTCCCTTAGCTTCCTTAACAATTGTTCTGCTGCTACAGGAGACTGAAGTGCAGCGCATTTTACAGCTATACAGGAAGGATAAGAAGATACCGGTGGTTCGGTCATCCAAATATGATCTGATACGGGCATGCCGGACAAATGCTTAACTTCCATCCATAAAGGCCCCATTTGAGATGGCCGGCTTACAGCATTCATGGGATCATTAAAGGAATGGATATCTCCAATTAACCCACCCATACAATATCTCCATACTATTTTACCGGCATACTCATATCGAAGCCTTCTCCATTGTGGCTCCAATGCCCAGCTCCAGCAACAAAACGGATCGGTGTAGAAAGTTACTTCTACCCGATCCATTGATGTTTCAAATACTGAAGGAGCTTCTTCCTTTCGTATATTCATACACACTTATTTATTACAATGTTTTTTGAGGATAAGAGCACCATTCCATAGGTCCTGGTACTGCAGCTTTTTTAACTTCTGCACTTCTCATCTGACTCATTTCTTTATTTTTCTTTTCTACAGCCTCCATAGTCATACTTGCCCCTGTTGGGTTCTGACTCATCATACCATTGGAATTAATCACATGCAATACAGGATCTTTTACATACTGCCATGACTCTCCAAGGCCCGGGCTCTTTCCATCATTCCAGGGGCCTCTGGCTTCAGCACCATTGGACATGTTAAAATAAGTATTAGTAAACCTTGGATCTCCTTGTAATACTCCCGGAGGAAAGTTGGGCTGTATAGAATCAAGAGCTGCCTGGAACATCTGAAAGTGAGCCACTTCTCTGGTCATCAAAAACTTTAACGTTTCTTTCACATAAGGATCATCAGTAAATTGCATGAGGTACTCATATACTATTTTCGCTCTTGATTCAGCAGCTATATCCGAACGTAAGTCAACGGTCAGGTCGCCATTGGCATTGACGTAAGTACCTTGCCAGGGAACTCCATTACTATTAGTGACTGTAGGCCCACCACCTGAGTTCACAAAAAATTCAGGATTTAAGAAGGCTTCCTGGATCAGCTCTTCTTTAGTAGCTTTTCCATTCATCAACTTCATTATTTCTGACTGCTCGGCAGCATTTTTCAATTCTCCGTTAACTCCGGTTAAAAGCATTTGAATGGTAGCACCTACAATTTCAAGATGGCTAAATTCTTCTGCTGCAATATCCATTAACAAATCGTACTTTTCCGGATAAGGTTTTCTGGCAGCAAAGGCTTGTACAAAATATTGCATGGCAGCCTTTAACTCTCCGTTAGGGCCTCCAAATTGTTCCAACAACAAACTGGCAAAGCGGGGATCCGGTTTAGATACCCTTGCATTGAATTGTAATTCCTTTACGTGATAGAACATAGTTTTCTAATTTGATTTACGATATGCTAACACAGGGTAAAAGTTATTGTTTGAAAACAAGAATTTATTGAAGGAACTTAACTGAAAAAATGGCCTAATATAAAATTTATAACTATCCTACCCTTTAAAATTTATGCAATGCTCCCAATTTCAAATCAACGCTACTTCGTCAGATTTAAATTTAAATTAAAAAAAGATGGCTTTTAAAATAGAAACCTATTTCAAAAGCCATCAAAAAACTCAGGCTATTACAAGCCTATTTCTTAATAAATCTCAAAGATATATTACCTTTTTCTCCTTTCATGATCAGCGTATAAACACCTGAGTTGAAAGAGCTGCTGTTGAGATCAAAATTATGGTTACCTGCTGATACAGATCCTTTAAATAACTCAGCTACTCTTCTTCCAATCTGATCAATCACATATAACTCAATCACATCAGACTCGTCCAGATTTAGAGATACGATTGATGAATTATCAACAGGATTTGGAACCATTGTTAATGTCTCTGCAGATGAATTGCTGATTCTTGAAGTACAAGTACCCTGAGAAGTCCAAGGCTGTCCGCTTCCAGGGCCTCCATTGAATAAATCAGGACGCTGATTCAGGTTCCAGTAATTTGCAAAGTATTTTACACCGTTATATTGAACTACATGACCATAAACATAAACTTCAGAAGGACTCCATTCTGCAGCAGTACATGTAGAACCTTCCGATACTGAAATATTCACCGGAGATGAAGTAGAAGACAAATTAAGATTGTCGTACACTTTCGCTGTTATAGTATAATTACCGGCAGATACATTCGTCCAGCTATAAGTATATGGAGAAGAAGTATCTTCACCCAGGTACTGGCTTCCATTATAAAATTCCACTTTACTTACAGAACCATCCGGATCGGAAGCCGTAGCTGTAATATTTACAGTAGCAGGCGCTGTAAAGGTAGCATTATTAGCAGGTGATGTGATAGACACAAGTGGTGCCTGATTAGAACCTGTAGACTGCATTTTAAAGTCCCAAATACCTCTTCCGTATGTTGCATATCTTACCGTATTGGTTGCAGCAATATACTCTACATCCCAATATAACTGATCAGGTGCTGATAAACCTCTGATAGGATACCACTGATTATCTGCCACAACATATACATAAGGGCCTACTTCAGTAGCTGCAAATATTAATGACTCATCATCATTGAATGTAAGGTCAAACACAAGCGTAGAAGGCAATCCATAGGCAACAGCAGTAAAGGTTTGTCCATGATCAGTAGATTTGTAT
>DATCKK010000225.1:0-1624 GCA_036562325.1 Cytophagaceae bacterium
ATACAAAGTTAGGGAATTGTACGGACAGTTAATCAAAGCTGTAGTTTTAAAACATGCCTTTATCCATGTAATAAAATCATATTTTTAATGCGATTCTACCTGTTCCGGATTCTGTTGCAAAATCAGTTTAACCACCAGTACGCTCTGCTTTGATTTTTTCAGAATCGTTACCTCATAATCATTAAAACTGATTTTCTCATTAAGCTCGGGAATCTTACCAAATAAGGTATTGACCAAACCAGCCACGGTATCGTACTCACTTCCTTTAGGCAAGGGAACCGGCAAATATTCATTCACGTCTTCAATTGTAGAAAGTGCATTCACCACATACTCCTTCTCATTAACTTTCTCCACAAACGGAGCTTCTTCATCATGTTCGTCCTGAATTTCACCCACCAGCTCCTCGATTATATCCTCAATGGTTACAATACCAGCCACACCACCAAATTCATCTGTAACTATCGCCATGTGCATGTGACGCTCCTGTAATTCCTTCAGCAATTCATTGATTTTTTTCGAATGAGGGACAAAAAAAGGAGGACGAATAACCTGTTGAAGGTCTATATTCTCCCTCTTATTCATCATTTTGAGAAGGTCTTTGGTATATATGATACCAATTACATTATCAATATTATCCCTGTACACAGGCATTCTGGAATATCCATCATTAATGATTTTATTAATGATTTCTTCCATAGGCATACTCTCATCTATAGCATTAATACTGGTTCTTGGTACCATTATCTGCTTAGCTGTAATGAGGTTAAAGCCAAAGACATTTTTAATCAGCTCGTGTTCACTGGGCTCTATCGCTCCTGATACTTTACCCTGCTCCAGCAACAGTTGTAACTCTTCCGCACTATGTGCATCATGAAGGTCTTGTAAAGAAAACCCCAACGCTTTTAACAACAGGTTCGCCAAACCATTCAGCAAAAAGATAAAAGGCTTAAAAAGAATGTAAAAGAACTTCAAAGGATACGCAATAGCAAGGGTAGTCATCTCTGCACGTTGAATAGCTATTGACTTGGGGGCCAGCTCCCCAAATACTATGTGCAAAATGGTTATAAACGCAAAAGCAATTATCAGGGAAATACTATGAAGAGTAACCGGATCAATAGGAGCTCCGAAATAGCTGAACACATTGATGACAATATTGGCTACAACGCTCTCACCTATCCAACCCAGGCCAAGACTGGCAAGTGTGATACCCAGCTGAGTTGCCGAAAGATAGGCATCCAAATGCTTCAGCATATTTAGTGAGAATCCGGCGATACGATTTCCTGCTGCTGCACGTACTTCGAGTTGGGAGGCACGCACTTTTACAATGGCAAACTCCGCCGCAACAAAAAATCCATTCAGGAATACCAACAACAATGTAATAAAAATATCCAAAAGCATAGAAAAATCATTAATCCGTCAAGATTTGCGGCTGGCCAGACAGCCACTGCATCTTTCGCACAAATATAATTATTATTATCTGATACAAGGGTTAAATACTTAAAATGTTTCAAATTTTGAAACTATTTAAAATGAAAAACTGTACTAGGAGGGAAATAATAAGAAAAAATTTTTTTTAGAAAGAATTTCTATAATTTTACGCGCAAATGTTATGCAGAAAAAACCG
>DATCKK010000481.1:0-2099 GCA_036562325.1 Cytophagaceae bacterium
CCTTTTATCTGTACAGGGCAACCTTTCTCGTTGGGGCAGTAATGGTTGGCTTCACCTTCTTTTCGTATTAGCATGCTGCCACATTCGGGACAACGGTCAATAAATTTTATCGGCTCGGTGTGAGGAGGACGCTTGGATAAATCGACTCCTGTTACTTTAGGAATGATTTCTCCTCCTTTTTCAACAAAGACCGTATCTCCCAGTCTAAGGTCCAGTCGTTGTATTTCATTGGCATTATGCAGGCTGGCTCTTTTAACCCTGGTGCCGGCTAGTTGAACCGGCTTCAGGTTAGCTACCGGTGTTATTGCACCGGTTCTTCCTACCTGGTATTCGATGCTTTCAAGAATGGTGGAAGCGCTTTCTGCTTTGTATTTATATGCTATGGCCCAACGAGGGCTTTTGGCCGTCATGCCCAGCATATCTTGTTGTTTATAGCTGTTTACTTTGATGACTATTCCATCGGTTCCTAATGGAAGTTTAAACCGCTCTAATTCCCAGTGTTTGATGTATTCATTAATTTCTGCCAGCGAATGAGCTTTGATATAAGATGTGGGGACGTTAAAGCCCCATTTTTTTAGCAATTGTAAAGCATCACAATGGTTCTGTATGGGTGAGTTATCGCAAAGCAGTGAGTAGATATAGCAGTCAAGTTTTCGTCTGGCTACAATAGATGAATCCTGCATTTTTAATGTACCAGATGCGGCGTTCCTTGGATTTGCCAAAGGAGGTTCTCCTATGTCTTCTCTTTCTTTATTGATCTTTTCAAAAACATCCAGGGGTAAAAAAACTTCGCCACGAACTTCAAAGTAAGCCGGGATATCCGGAGCATTGATTTTTAGGGGAAGGGTTTTTATCGTTTTAACATTGTTGGTAACATCGTCTCCACGGATACCATCCCCGCGTGTTACAGCTCTTGTCAGGATACCATTTTCATAAACTACACTTATAGCAACGCCATCGTATTTTAACTCACAGACATATTCTACCTTTACCTCAGGAAGTGCTTTTCTCACTCTGGTATCAAACTCTGCAATTTCCTGCTCGGAATAGGTATTACTCAGTGACAGCATGGGGTATTTGTGTTCAACTGTCTGGAATACCTTGGTAATAGTGCCACCGACTCGTTGTGTAGGCGAATCCGGGGTTCTGAACTGAGGAAATTCTTTTTCAAGTTTGATCAGTTCTTCGAGCAGCATGTCAAACTCGTAATCTGAAATTACCGAAGTGTCGTGCTGATAATATTGATCGTTGTAATAATTTATTTTATCGCTTAATTCCTTTATTCTTTGACTTGCAGTTTCAGGTAGCATTTCTCTATTTTTCAAGTAAAATTAATAAGACTTGGGTAAAACTTATAGGGGTTAATATAAAATATACACTGTCTATTTTTGAGGTTTTAAATTAAGTAAAATCTCAAAAAAATAATTCATAAAATTAACAACATCCAAAAGCCTGTAATTTTAAAACCCTGGTATTTTTGGGACATTTGGTGATTGAATAAGTGTTTGCTAATTAGGTTTTAAGTAATTTGTAACTTGAATCAATACCTCAAAATATAGTTTATCGTTAAGATACTCCGTTATTATAATCTTATTTATGAAAAGAAAGCTTAGAAGGGTTTTGGCAATTATCAGACTTGTTTTGTTATTTTTCTTTACTCAATCTGTTTTACTTGTTGTAGTATATCGTTTTTTCCCTCCGCCGGTAACCCCTCTGATGCTGATAAGAGTAGGCGAACAAATTTTAGATGGTAAAAAAATCAAACTGTATAAGGATTGGGAACCTCTGGAAAATATCTCACCTAAACTGGTACAGGCAGTGGTAGCCAGTGAAGATCAGCGATTTTTGGAACATAATGGGTTTGACTTTAAGGAGATTAAGAGGGCGATTCAAAGTAATAAAAAAAAGGGTAGAAAAATCAGAGGAGCTAGTACCATAAGTCAACAAGTAGCGAAAAATGTTTTTTTATGGCCATCCAGAAGTTGGTTGAGAAAAGGGCTGGAAGTGTATTTTACGGTGTTGATTGAAGTCTTTTGGACCAAGGAAAGAATTATGGAAGTATATCTGAATGTAATAGAAATGGGAAATGGGGTATATGG
>DATCKK010000239.1:0-1855 GCA_036562325.1 Cytophagaceae bacterium
TTGCACCACCGGCAATTACACCAGTACCAGGAGCTGCAGGCTTTAATAAAACCGAACCACCGCTGAATTTTCCATACATTGGATGAGGAACGGTTCCCTTAAGTACAGGAACTTTAATAAGATTTTTCTTAGCGTCGTCAATACCTTTTGTGATGGCATCAGTAACTTCATTAGCCTTTCCTAAACCGTATCCAACAACTCCATTTCCATCACCCACCACCACGATTGCTGAAAAACTAAATCTTCTACCACCTTTAACAACTTTTGCAACACGCTGAATAGCTACGACTTTCTCTTTTAAGTCAATTTCGCTAGCCTTTACTGATCTAATGTTTACTTGAGACATAATCTTTTAAAATTTAAGGCCCCCTTCCCTTGCTCCTTCAGCCAAAGCTTTCACTCTTCCATGATACAAATATCCTCCTCTGTCAAAAACAACTTCAGTAATTCCATTACTTAAAGCTTTTTCAGCTAGTTTTTGACCTACAACCTTAGACAATTCTGTTTTTGTTCCTTTTACAGATTGAATTTCAGCAGAAGATGCACTTACAAGAGTTTGACCTTGCACATCATCTATTAACTGAACATATATACCTCTATTACTTCTGAACACGGAAAGTCTTGGTTTAGAATTAGTACCACTAATTTTCTTTCTGATACTTCTTCTAATTTTTAATCTTCTTAAATCCTTCTTAGTTGCCATTTTTATCTATTATTTAGCAGCAGTTTTACCAGCTTTTCTTCTAACAACCTCATCAACAAATCGAATACCTTTACCTTTGTAAGGTTCAACCTTACGCAATGATCTGATCTTAGCAGCAACCTGTCCAAGTAATTGCTTATCAGTACCTTCCAAAGTAACAATTGGGTTTTTACCTTTCTCAGTTACGGCTTTTACTGCAATTTCTTTTGGAATTTGCATAAATATACTGTGGGAGTAACCTAAACTAAGCTCTAAAACATTACCGGTAGCAGTTGCTTTAAATCCCACACCGACTAACTCAAGGTCTAATTTAAAGCCTTCACTTACCCCTTTTACCATATTTTGTAAAAGAGATCTGTATAATCCGTGAAGTGCCTTATGGCGTTTCTGCTCAGTAGGTCTCTGTACCTCAATTTTATTATCAGCAACAGATATTTTAATGTCTTTATCTACTACTTGAGAAAGTTCTCCTTTAGGCCCTTTAATTGTAACTTCATTTGAAGGTGAAATCGATATTTCAACTTTTGAAGGTATATCTATAGGTTTTTTACCAATCCTTGACATATTCAGTTATTCAAATTAATATACATAACAAAGAATTTCCCCACCAACATTAAGCTCTCTAGCTTCTTTGTCAGTGATAACACCTTTAGATGTTGAAAGAATGGCGATACCCAGACCATTTAACACTCTAGGCATATCAGCACAACTTGTATACTTTCTAAGGCCAGGAGTACTTACTCTTTCTAATTTAACAATAGCAGGTTGTTTAGTCAGAGGATTATATTTTAATGCAATTTTAATTTTCCCCTGCACAGAATCATCCTCAAATTTATAATGTTGAATGAAACCTTTATCGTACAACACCTTAGTAATATCCTTCTTAATATTGGAAGCAGGCACTTCTACAATTCGGTGGTTTGCCTTAATTGCATTCCTTAATCTAGTTAAGAAATCACCTATTGGATCTGTCATTTTATATAATCCTCCGTTTACTTATCTAATTGCTTTTAAAATTAAAGCCCTGTAACAGGGCTGCAAAGTTATTAACTTTTTCTTAAAATAAAAATTTAAATAAGAGAAAATTACCAACTAGACTTAGTAACACCAGGAATTTTACCTGCTGCTGCCAAATCTCTGAATAAAACCCTT
>DATCKK010000257.1:0-3422 GCA_036562325.1 Cytophagaceae bacterium
CTCCGCTATGGAGCCGATGCTTTGGGAGGCTTAATCTTGTTAGAAAACCCTCTTTCCGATGAAAATCAAGGGTCCTCCCTATCTGTGAACAGCGGCCTCAACACCAACGGAAGAGAAGGCTATTTGCATACGATGATAAGAAGAAAGTCTGGTGCTTTCTCCGTGCAAGGAGGTCTGACTGCCGCGAGAAGTGGCAACATTCGCAGCGCTAAATACTATCTCGGAAATACGGGAAAAGCTGATCTTCATGCCAACATGCTCTCTCAATACCACAAAGAAAAGCATCAGATTGCGGTGTTGCTAACGCAATTTAAGACTCAAACAGGCATTTTCCAAGGAGCACATATAGGCAATATCGACGATATACAGCAAAGGATAAAGCTAGGAAGACCTATCGAGCAATATCATTTTTCCTATACTATTGGAGCTCCAAAACAGGAAGTCCAACATCTGCTAGGAAAAATATCCTATCGCTATAAATGGAACAGCCACACTGTATTGGAATCTAATTACAGCATACAGAAGAACCATCGCAAAGAATTTGACCTACGGAGAGTACAAAGTGAAGAGACTCCTATGGCCGACATGGTCCTTACATCCCAACAACTGGAAATCGTCCTAAAAAGAGGAACCTCCTTGCTAGGTATACACGGTATGCTGCAGGTAAACAACAACACGCCAGGAACAGGTACTACACCTTTCATTCCAAATTTTGACAACCATAGTTTTGCCGCCTTTGCCAACCATCTCTTTTCCTTCGGTAAAGAAGAGGTGCAGCTGGGACTACGCTATGATTTCAAATATTTTGATGCCGCAGGTTATAGGTACGACTATGACCGAAGAAACGATGACGGCACCATCCCTCAGGTGTTACTAAAGGACCGTAAGACCTTCAATAATCTGTCCGGCGTGGTGAATAGTCGCTACTCCATAACGCCTTTTCTCTCATGGAACAGCACGCTCTCATTCGCCTGGCGCGCGCCTTCTGCTAACGAGCTGTATAGTGAAGGGTTACACCACGGCACGGCAACTTACGAAATCGGAGACCTAAATCTCCGATCCGAAAAGGCGACGAAATGGATTAATGGCATACACTACAATAGCAACAGATTCAACCTTAATGCCGAGATGTATGGCCAACTTATCAAAGATTATATTTATAACAAACCTAGCCCGAAGGAGTTCAGACAGACTATACGAGGCACCTTCCCCATCTTCCGCTATAGCCAGGCCGACGCCCTCTTCTATGGCGTAGATATAGATGCTTCTCTACGGCTTGCTCAACGGTGGGATTATCAACTTCAATACAGCTTCGTTCATGCCAAAAATTTGCAGGACAATAGCTTCTTTCCCAATATTCCGGGAGATAGGTTACAACAATCTCTGGTTTTCCGTATCAACAAGCACAATGAAAACGCGCATTATCTGAAACTCAAACATCAGTTTCAGCGAACACAAACACGTTTTGAGGAAGGTTCCGACTTCGATGTACCGCCGCCATCCTACCATCTGTTTGACCTGATATACAGTAAAAGCTTTGCCCTTAAAGAAAAGCATAATCTGTTATTCAGCATAGCTGCAGAGAACCTTTTCAACACCGAATACAAAAACTATTTGGACAGGTTAAGATATTATGCCCACAGTAAAGGGAGAAATATTGCCATCAAATTTAATTACTCATTATAAAACAATAATCTTATGAAAAAGTACGCATTTATTCTTTTTGCTTTATTAAGTCTTACTAGCTGCACAAAAGATGAACCTACACCTGAAATCGATCAGGAAGAATTGGGAGGAGCTAAACTTATTTTTACAGCCGTTGAAAAGCAGGAGATAGACGGAAAAGTTAGCTATCTGCCAGTAGAAGGTGAAGAAGTTCAGGAAATAAAATTTGACGATAAAACTTTCCTGCCGGAAGCAGGAGCTCATGTAGACCTAGAAGAAGGACATACCTATAAGATGGACCTTATTGCTTACGACTTTTTGAAGCGTGAGGTACAACAGACTTTCCTCAACAAACCGGAAAACCATCAAGCCTTCCTGTTAGGCGCGGACGAAAAAATCTTGTCCTTCGAATATGGTGATGAACATAATGTCGGAATCAGCAACTATATCACCATTCACGAAGGGGACAAAAAAGTTCAACTCCAATATATCATGCGTCATCTTACCGCTGCGGCCAAACAAACGCTTAAAGCTTCAGACTGGAATAATCCTGATATCTCGGTTGGAAGCGTAGACCTAAAATTAGTTTTTGAAGTACATCTGGTGAAAGAAGATCATCATCATTAATCATTTAAAAAGATGGATTTTTAACAAAAAATTTTATTTTTGCGGAACGCCCGCGTAGTTCAATGGATAGAATATCAGATTCCGGTTCTGCCGATGTGGGTTCGACTCCCGCCGCGGGTACGTTTTTCGCCAAAAAGTGCGTTTATTGCGTTTAAACGCACTTTTTTATTATTCATCTAAAAGTATTTATTTTTCCCACAACAAAAAAAAAGAGAAAAGATGATTATATAACTATCTTATTAATTAAACAACAATTTACCAATCATTTTGAATTAATATATAACTTCATATATCACACTCTAAAACTCACGCATTATCCATTAAAGAAATTCAATTTAACTCACTATAATTTTCCTTACCACCCTCTAATACAGCTAGTTTTATTTTGCAAATTTATTTTTTTCGTATCTTTGCGGCCAGTAGAATTACTATGAAAAACATATATCAGCCTACGGACATGAGTTTTCAGATATTGTAAATCGTTGCTGTATAAAGTGAAATCAATTATTAACAGCTCAACAGCTGAAGTAATATATCACACTAACAAAAGAAACACAAATAGAGAATCTTAATGTGATACACACATAATCACAGAAAATACACTTGTGAACTTACTTAATACATCTAACTGCGAGCCAATGATGCATGCAAAAAAAAAAATAATTAAACCCAACAAAACGGCTAGACACAGAGCTCTAGCTCCTCATACCACACTTTACATTATGGAAATTGTGAAAGAATTCCCTGATGAAAGAAACAGTCAATTCAAATGCAGATATTTTTCTGAAGGAAAATTTTTCACGGAAATATTCTATGGCTTTGAGCTAGAACTTATTGAAAATTAATAATATTAAAATCAGGATTGAATATGAAGAAAAAGGGGATCGCAAGATCCCCTTGTTTTTTTCAAGTCCAACGAACCCGAGCGAATTCTTAGGACTCGTAAACCTCATCCGAGGTAAATCAACCTAAACCTATACAAATATACTAATTTAACTTACTAAATTCCAAACCTTTACAACCAAAATAATTATTTATTTAGAACTAAAAATTTTAATTCCCTGATTATCAATATAATAAAAAAAAGGTTTTCAAACGGGGAGAATGAAAACCTTTCGATAACCAATTAT
>DATCKK010000267.1:0-8909 GCA_036562325.1 Cytophagaceae bacterium
ATGCAATTATCTCCTGCAACAAGGTTAGCAGATATAACGCGGTCTTTGGTGCCATTCTGGTGGCCGGGTATTCCATTCAATTCAAAATAAATATCTGTAGTACCGGGTTTGTCCACCGAAACATTTACACAAAAGTTAGAGCCAACACATCCCGTTAATGTAATAGGTTTAGTTACTTGTCCAAAAGAACCGGTTGGAAAACATTCATTATCCGGATCATTCAAAAATATTTTATATTGAGGGAAGTTGATGTTGCCGTTTTTAGAAGCGCGGTCAAAAGTGGTATTACCGGTATTTGTTAAACCTGTTGAGTTCGCCGCAATAGAGAAACCGTAAGGTTGCATCCCGTTAAAGTCAAGAGAAGTAACAATACCGTCATCTGCATATATATATAGTTTGGCTACAAATCGGTTAGTGGAACCATTACACTGAAAATCCCAGGACTTTGACCATAATCTTCCGAGTATTACCTTCTTATTAGCATCAGCAACCGTAATATCAAAATACGTGAATACTCTTTTAATAGCATTAATAGTAGTAGGAGATTTTGGGTTAAATTCTATATAATAATCTCCTGTCATCGCAGGAGTATATTCAATGGCATTGTAACCGGATGCTCCAACGATTTGCTGCGGGCCTGCAACAGCACTTGCATGGGTATTTATATAACCGGTACCTGAAGAGGGAACTAAGGTTGGCCCCATAACAACATTGCCGTTAGGGTCTTTAAGGCGAAAATAGACATCTTTGTCATTTTGCCTGAATCCCATATATATCTTCTCTCCTGGCTTACAAATTCTAATATTTAAACGATGTTCTTCAGGACAATCGTAAGTCATGAAAGGCCTCGTTGTTGTATTATTATCAAATACCTGTAAGAAGCCATTGTCTGTAGATTTAGGCTGTAATTGCTTTGTCCCCTCTGCAAATGTGAATGTTACAAAGAGAGAAAAGCAAATGGTCAAATTAACTATTAGACTTCTCGTAGCCATAACTGAAAGTTAGAGTTTGAAATAGTTGATTTATTATCATCTGATATTAAATCAAGTTATTTTATCTAAGTACTTTATACGGTATATTGAAAATGACGTTTGTAAGAAACTACAAAGATTTCTGTAGAAGGTTGGTTGTTTATTTATTAATCAGGTGGTAGTCAGAAGGTAGTGGAGGGTGGTGATTTGTGATAAAAAAAATGTTTTATATGGTTTTTTTGCTTAGTAGAAAATTAATCGAATTTTCATAACCATAACTTTTACTATTCCGTATAGTAAAGTTCATGATAAATTGGTGTTAGATATTTAAATATCTCCCTTGGTAATATATTTGTAATCTTTTTAATGGAGTAACCATTGTACCAATATATTTACAATTGCCTCTTTCCAATAACAGAAATAGTATTGTTTTTAAAAGTTGAATCCTAAACATTTTTTCCTGTTTTATTTTTGATCATTTTAAATGAAGTATAATCCTTGTTTTTATATATTTATAAAAAAATCATTAGACTTTTGTTATGGACTTTGATATTCAACAACATCATAATTATTTTTTTGTAGGAATTGCCGGAACAGGTATGAGTGCGATTGCCCAATATTTAAATGGTATTGGCAAAAAGGTGTCCGGGTCTGACCGACTTTTCTCAAAAGACAATAAAATGTTAATTCAGGAGCAATTTGAAAAAGCAGGAATTGAATGTTTTTTTCAGGATGGCTCCGGAGTAACCTCAGAAACGGAAGTGGTGGTAGTGTCTACTGCTATTGAGGAAAGTAATATTGAATATCAGAAAGCTAAGCAGTTAGGGATTCCGGTTTTAAAACGTTCCGAATTGCTGGCCGCTATTTCAAAAGCTAAGAAGACCATAGCAGTAGGGGGAAGTTCTGGAAAGTCGACAACCACAGCTATGATATTTCACATACTTCAGGAAACCGGTTATTCTCCATCACTTATGACGGGGGCAGGCTTAACGGCACTTCAGAAAAAAGGTATTCCCGGTAATGCCTGGGTAGGAGAAAGTGACTGGCTGGTAATAGAAGCCGATGAATCGGATGGCTCTATTGTTAATTATGTTCCTGAAATAGCTGTTGTATTGAACATCGACCGGGATCATAAAGAGTTGGATGAGTTAATGCAGTTGTTCCAGATTTTTAAGAATAATACGCGCGGAAGATTTATTGTAAATCATGATCATCAATTAGTCAAAACGCTGACTCAACAAACTTCATATAACTTTGGAACACATTCTGGTGCCGGTTATGTAGCTGAGAATTTCAGACAGGAAGGTTTTGAAATCAGTTTTACTATCAATTCAGTGTCATTCACTATACCGGTAATAGGTAAGCACAATATGGAAAATGCAGCGGCAGCAGTAGCTGTATGTGCTGCTGTAGGTGTTAGCCTGGAAGATGCAGCAAAGGCTTTAAAATCTTATGTTGGTATTTTCAGAAGAACACAGTTGGTAGGAGAAAAAAATGGTATTTATGTGATTGATGATTTTGCACACAATCCTTCTGAAGTTGCTGCTGCTATTAAAACATGTCAGATCATAGGCAGGAGAGTATTTGCCTGGTTTCAGCCGCATGGGTTCGGCCCATTGCGTTTTATGCATGAGGAGCTGGCGGAAAAAGTAGCAGAAACATTGCGTGCTGACGATGTATGGCTGATGTCTCAGGTATATTATGCAGGAGGGACAGTAAGTAAAGATATATCTTCTGATGTTGTTATTGATAATGTTAAAGCTAAAGGTAAAAATGCAGTATTAATAAATGATAGAAGCAATCTTTCTGAATATATTAACTCAAGAGTAGGAAAAGGGGATGTGATATTACTGATGGGGGCAAGAGATCCATCTCTCGCCGATTTTGCAAAATCAATATTTGAAAATATTAAATAATCTGAATCATAAAACTAATCTTATTATGTTGACAGTTGAGTCAGGTTTTCCCTACTATATATCATTAACTGAAGGAAAAGATATAAATCTGCTTTTTCAATCAGAGGATAATTTTAAGCTTCTCCATTCATTGTCGGAGGAACAGGCTTGTTTCAGATATGCACCTGGTAAGTGGAGTATAAAACAAATCATCGGACATATTACCGACCATGAAAGAGTCATGATATATCGGGCATTGCGGTTTAGCCGTCAGGATTCAACCTTGTTGTCAGGCTATGATCAAAACTTATTTGTAGATCATTCTACATTTGATCATCACCCATACTGCGATGTGTTGAATGATTTTGTTAATGTGAGAAAATCTACTTTGAGTTTTATTAAACTTCTTACACCGGAACAACTAAAGTTGAAAGGTAAGGCATGGAAGTTTGAGTTGACAGTATTAGAGTTTTTGCAAGCCACTATTGGCCATGAAATTCACCATATGAATGTGGTGAGAGAAAAATATTTAAAGTAGTTGTCAGGATCGAAAATTGAAGCATATTCAAAGTTGGACAACTTAATTTTATACTTAAAATAGTATCAATCTCCATCTTCAACCAATATCTATTATCTAATCGCTCCTATGGAATTCGCTCTTTTCTCTCTCATATTGGTGCTTCTTGTAATAAATATTTTAATCCTTCTTAAGTTAAATAATAGGAATGAAGAGGGGGGGAATCAGGGACTTTTGTTAAGGCTGGAAAGCCTGGAGGTTCAATTAAATAAAACCAATCAAAATCTTAAAGAAGACTTTCGCTTAAACCGTGAAGAAAGTTATAAGCAGAGTAAAGAGCTGCGTAGTGAACAAAGCAATTCATTAAAAGACTTCAGGCATGAGTTACTGGTTGCTCTTAAACATCTTAATGATACCAATAAGCAATCATTGGACTCTATACACACCATGCTTGATAAAAAGCTAAGTATATTAAATGAGCAGCTAAAGCAGGATACGCATCAGTTAAGAGAAACTATGATTAAGACTTTAAAGGAGTTTCAGGAAGTGTTTGATCGTAATGTGAAATCCTTTAATGATCTGCAACGAGAAAAGTTTTCTGATTTGGAAAAGAAACAATCGGAACTGGTTCAACTTACGGAAAACAAGTTGGAGAAGATGCGAGAGACCGTAGATGAAAAGTTGCAGAAGACATTAGAAACAAGGCTTGGACAATCTTTTGAACTGGTAACAAAACAGCTGGAAAGTGTTCAAAAAGGATTGGGTGAAATGCAAACGTTGGCACAGGATGTAGGAGGCCTTAAGAAAGTATTAAGTAATGTAAAAGCACGAGGCATTCTTGGAGAGATTCAACTTGGGAATATATTGGAGCAAATAATGTCTGCCGAACAATACGATACCAATGTAAAGATCAAACCTTATACATCAGAGTCAGTAGAGTTTGCCATAAAGTTGCCTGGAAGGGAAGATAATACTGGATTTGTTTATCTTCCTATTGATGCTAAATTTCCTCATGAGTCGTACTATTCATTACAGGAAGCTTATGATGCAGGTGATGTATATCAAATAGAACAATGTACGAAGGTTTTAGAATCTACCATTAAAAAATTTGCTAAGGATATAAGCGACAAATACATTGACCCTCCTCATACCACAGACTTCGCTATTATGTTTCTTCCGCTGGAAGGCCTGTATGCCGAAGTAGTAAGGAAAACCAGCCTCATAGAAGTTTTGCAAAAGGAATATAAAGTAATTGTTACAGGGCCTACAACATTGGCGGCCTTATTGAACAGTTTACAAATGGGATTTAAAACACTGGCGATTCAACGCAGGACGAGTGAGGTTTGGAAAGTTTTAGGTGCTGTTAAAACAGAGTTTGGAAAGTTTGGCGGGTTATTGGAAAAAGCACAAAAGAATCTTCATACTGCTACCAATCACCTGGATGAACTGGTAGGTAAAAGAACCAGGGCCATTCAAAATAAATTGAAGTCAGTGGAGGCATTGCCCGCTCAGGATGTTGAAAACTATCTGCCGGAAGCTGCAGAATCAGGAGAAGATGTGGAAGAGGAAAGTTGATAACCTAAATAATACCAAGGAACTTTATTTAGTTAAGTACGTTTCTGTATACGATCAAATATAGTGGGCCTTATTAATAAACTGTCATGAGTAAATCGCTGTTTCCTATTTTAAAGAGTCCTGTAAAATTTAATTGGTTTCTAATTACCCAATTGCCGATGGCCTATTTGGCAGGGGTGAAGCTGGAGGAGGTCAGTGAAGAAAAGGCGGTAGTTTCTATTCGTTATAAGTACTTAACTAAAAATCCATTCCGGTCTATATATTTTGCCTGCCTGTCTATGGCCGGTGAATTTGCTTCGGGGGTACTTTCTCTTACCTGTATTTATGGGGTAAAACCTCCGGTGAGTATGCTTGTAACACACATGGAAGCAGATTTTACCAAAAAAGCAATAGGTAAAATAAGGTTTGTTTGTAATGATGGAAAACAGATAGCACAGGCAATAGATGAAGCAAGGAAAACCGGAGAGAGTAGAACCCTTGTTGCAACAAGCTCCGGGTTTGATGAATCAGGAGATAAAGTAGCGGAGTTTAGAATAACGTGGTCGTATAAAGCAAAACTAAAGCAGTAAACAATAGCATTAATCATTAAATATTAACAGTTACCTTACCGCTATTGAATAAGCGAAGGAGTTAATTATCTGATAACTGTTCACTGTTTACCAATCCTCTTCTTCATCCATTAAGATGTTATAGGCAGCTCTGAGTTCATTCAGAGCATGAAGCTTTCTGGTTTGAGTAGCCAGCTGAATACCTTTTTGGTATACTTCTCCCGCTTTTTCTTTATTACCTAGTTTCTCAAATAGCTTTCCCGCATGATAATAAGTGGCTATGTAATCCGGATGTTCATTAAGCAACTGATTAAAATAAACAAGAGCCTTATTATCATCTGTTTTTAAATATTCCAAAGCCAATGCATAAATGGTGAACGGATCGTTGGGGTCATCTTTCAGGAACTGAATTAGTTGCTCTATCCGTTGATTCTGCATTTTTTTTAGGTTTATTTAATAAATTATGTAACTTCACAGCAAATTTACAGTTTATATACAAAACCGTTAATTTTTTATGAAAATATTAGTCTGTATTAGTCACGTTCCGGATACAACTTCAAAAATTACATTTACAGATAATAACACCAAGTTCAACTCGGCGGGTGTTCAGTATATAATCGGTCCTTATGATGAGTATGCATTGTCAAGAGCTGTAGAGATAAAGGAGGAAAAGGGCGGTACCGTTACTGTGCTAAATGTAGGTGAAGCTGATACAGAACCAACTATTCGTAAGGCGCTTGCCATTGGTGCAGATGACGCCATTCGTGTAAATGCATTCCCAAAGGATGCGTTTTTTGTTGCTAAACAAATTGCTGCCATTGCTCAATCGGAAAAATACGATATGATACTTATGGGAAGAGAATCCATTGACTATAACAGTGGCCTGGTTCACGGACTTGTAGGAGAGTACCTGGGTATCCCTAGCATTTCTCCGGTAATGAAGCTGGATATAGAAGGTGATAAGGCTGTAATGGCACGAGAGATTGAAGGTGGAAAAGAATACGTGGAAACTACATTCCCGTTTGTTGCCGGATGTCAGGAACCGATTGCAGAGTGGAAAATTCCTAATATGCGAGGTATTATGTCTGCGAGAACCAAACCGCTTAAAGTGGTGGAGCCTGTCGCAGTAGAAGAGAATACCAAGTACTTAAGTTATGAGCTTCCTGCTCCTAAAGGAGCTTGTAAAATGGTGGATGCTTCTAATCCTGCCCAACTGTTTGACCTGCTTAAAAACGAAGCAAAAGTACTTTAATTAGTCCGGGGTCGGCAGTGTTGAATAAAAAAGTCTAATCAAAATTGAATATTTTCAGTTTTTAAAAGAAATTTATAGCTATGTCAGTTCTTGTTTTTGCAGAAGGCTCTGAGGGTGAAATTAAAAAATCATCACATGAAGCAATTTCTTATGCTGCTGAAGTGGCAAAAAGAAACAATTCTACCGTTACAGCGGTTGTTATCGGAGCCTATCCGGCTGCACCCCTGGAATCTTTAGGGAAATACGGTGCTACCAAAGTATTACATGTAAATAACGATAAATTAAACCAGCCATTGGTGTTGCCTTATGCTTCTGTTGTGGCAGAAGCTGCCAAAAAGGAAAACGCTGACCTGGTTGTATTACCTAAATCTTCCGTAGTCGATGCCATGGTTTCAAGGCTGGCTGCTAAACTAGGGGCAGGCCTGGTAACCAACGTAATCGATTTACCCGATACCAGTTCAGGATTTAAAGTAAAAAGATCTATATTTACAGGTAAAGCTTTTGCCAGTGTGGAGATTACCAGTCCGGTAAAAGTGATTACAGTGGCTAAAAATGCCTATCCTGTTACCGAAACAGGAGGGAACGCAAGTGTAGAATCCTTTAGTCCTTCCATTTCTGATGATGATTTTAAAGTAGCGCTGAAAAGCGTGGAAAAAGCAACAGGAGATGTTCTTTTGACAGAAGCAGATATTGTTGTTTCAGGAGGGCGAGGATTAAAAGGCCCAGAAAACTGGCATTTAGTAACCGATCTTGCCAAAGCTCTTGGTGCAGCAACAGGTTGCTCCAAGCCGGTTTCGGACCTTGATTGGAGGCCACACCATGAACACGTAGGACAAACAGGGGTTAAAGTAAGCCCTAATTTATATATTGCTTTAGGAATTTCCGGAGCTATACAACATTTGGCCGGAGTGAATTCTTCAAAAGTGATTGTTGTTGTGAATAAAGACCCGGAAGCACCATTTTTCAAAGCTGCCGATTATGGTATAGTAGGTGATGTATTTGAGGTCGTTCCGAAATTAATTGAAGCTGCTAAGGCATTAAAATAGAGTTAATTATAAAGTGGATAAGATCAGGTTAGAAATTTTAGGCTTGTCATCAAGTCAGTCCCAGTCAGGATCTTTTGCCCTTGTACTTGGGGAGGAATCGGGAAACCGAAGATTACCGATCATTATCGGTATGTTTGAAGCACAGGCAATTGCCATTGAAATAGAAAAAATTATTCCCAACAGGCCCATGACGCATGATCTTTTTAAATCATTTGCGCAAGGGTTTAATTTTACTGTTGAGGAAATAGTAATTTCCGATTTAAAAGAAGGGGTGTTTTTTGCCAAAATAGTTTGCTCAGACGGGGTAAAAAATATTGAAATAGATGCAAGGCCTTCTGATGCAATAGCTATTGGGCTAAGATTCGATGTCCCAATTTATACCTATGAAAACATTCTGTCCGAAGCAGGTATTGTTCTTAGTGATTTAAATGAAGAAGTAGAACCCGGGCAGGAACCTCCCAAAGAAGAAAAGGAAAAAGCTCCAAAACCTTCACCAAAAAGCAAATCCGAGCAAATCAAAAATTCAACTTCCGACCAGTTAAAAGCTATGTTGAATGATGCTCTGGAGAAGGAAGACTATGAGCGGGCTGCAAGAATCAGGGATGAGTTGAACAGAAGAAACTAAATTGGTTATGTCGGAGATCAAAAGGTTAACTATTGCTATCATAGCTCATGATAAGAAAAAAGCGGATATGGTTGCTTTCCTTAAAGACCGTATCCATATTCTAAGTAACATGACTTTAGTAGCAACCGGTACTACCGGTTCTTATGTAAAAAATGCAGGGTTGGAAGTAGATGCCAAACTATCGGGGCCACTGGGAGGAGATGCCCAGATAGCTGCCATGGTAGCTGAGAAAAAAGTAGATATGGTAATATTTTTCAGAGACCCATTAGGAAAGCATCCTCATGAGCCTGATGTACAAATGCTAATGAGGTTGTGTGATGTATACGATATCCCTCTGGCAACTAATCCTAAAGCAGCTCATTATTTGTTGCTCGGAGTTGTTAATGATAAGTAATTGTCGAATATAAATCTGCTGAAAGGCAGATTTATTTTTTTTGTCCCTTGCCAATGGCTTTGTTTTTGGGCCGGCTGGCTTTGAGG
>DATCKK010000275.1:0-5181 GCA_036562325.1 Cytophagaceae bacterium
GTAATTATAAATAAAAACTACAAACATTATTCCCTGGCAGTATTTACCCCTTTAGGGGCAAGGGGGTGAAGAAAAACCCCTAAATCCTCCCGAAATCTTTCGGGACAGGCTCTAAAGGGGACTTGTCACTGCCAGCATTTAATCTGGTTGTGATTATTAAAAGAGTTAAAAAGTAATTATAAATAAAAACTGCAAAGAGTATTCCCTGGCAGTGTTCACCCCCTTCAGGGGGCAGGGGGTGAAAAACTAAATTACTTTTTCATGACAGCTAAACAACACCTATTAAAGATAACTTTACTCACACTCCTTTTTGCTACAGTAACTACTACAGCTAAAGCACAGAATTTTTGTTTCTCTCAGGCAACAGAATCTTATACCCCGTTAACCAATGTAACTTCCCTTACAGATAGTCTTGTCTGGGATGATACAAGTTTTTATGTTCCCATTGGCTTTAGTTTTAACTATAAAGGAAAGATCTATGATTCGCTAACGGTAGAATCCAATGGAGGTTTGTATCTAAAGGACTTTAATAAGATCAACTTTGATACCTTTATGGTGAATGGAGTGGAAGTGGAATTAATCAATGATACTCTTCCGATCATATCTGCCTTTGGTGAGGTCTTTAACGGAATAGATTTAATAGACAAAGGATATTTTTCAGGACAATCTAAATCACATATTCATTATACAATAACGGGTTTTGCTCCAGACAGAGTATTTGCTATAGAGTATAAGAATGTTGGTTTTAAATCACTTGATTCTGTTTTTGCCAATGATTCACTCAACTTTCAGATACGATTGTATGAAACTACAAATGCAATTAGCTTTCATTATGGACAGGGAATGGCAAGTGATAGCACAATATGGGAAGTTATACCCGGAGCCATTGCAGGGATGGGAGAATTAACCACGCTTAACGGGCAATATCTTGATAACGGATTTTTCCTTACGGGTAACCCTGCTTCTTTAGTTCCAAGTACAGACAGAGGCCTTATATCCGGAATTCCTGCTTCCAATACAGTTTATACTTTTGTGCCTTCTGCATTGAATACTACATTAAGTATTGCTGCCAATATCAATCCGGTATGTGTAAAAGATAGCATACTTTTCACGGCTACTGCTAACAATGCAGGTGCTGCTCCTATATATCAATGGACTATCAACAATGTAATTCAGGGCTCGGATTCAGCCTCGTTTAATGCAAAAGGTTTGAAACATTCTGACACGGTGAGGTGCACTGTTATACCTGCCGATCTTTGTAGTGGAGGTTTACCAATATCATCTAACAAGATCATAGTATTGCAACCTGTATTAGAGGTAGCTGTTACTGTTAATAAGGATTCATCATGTGCCGGAGATTCATTGTTTTTTACAGCCATTTCCAATTTAGCAGATGTGTCGTACACCTGGAAAAAAAATGGAGCAACCGTAGGCACTAATGCTCCCATTTATAAAGATAATGACTTTGCCAATGGCGACATTATATATTGCATTGTAAGTTCATCTGAGCCATGTGTACTGAATACGACCGCTACTTCTAATAGTATTACCGTTAAACAATATAAAACACTTGTTGCAACTATAAGTATATCTGCTGATAAAACAGCTATATGTTCAGGTGATTCCGTTTTGTTTACCGCAACAGCGGCCAACGGAGGTATAGCACCTGTATATGAATGGAAGGTGAACGGAATATTGCAATCAGAAGCTGGTACAACTTTTAAAGCAAAAGGATTAAACAACGGGGATAAAGTTTCCTGCTCTCTTATTCCTGATGTAAAATGTGCTTCCGAAAATGTAAATTCTGACACCATCATTATTTCCGTAACAACAGTGGTTTCTGCATCTATTACTATAGCAGCAAACAAAACCGAAATATGCGAAGGGACACCCGTTACATTCTCTGCTTCTGCTGCCAATGCAGGAACAACTCCTGTTTATCAATGGATGGTTAACGGGATAATTACAGGCACAAATAGCCCGGAATTTACAACTTCTTCTTTAATCAATATGGATGAAGTAACCTGTACTTTAAATTCTTCTCAGGCTTGTGTTGCCAATCCTAATATTACTTCAGACAAAATCAGGATGAATGTTAACTCAACTCCTGTTTCGTTTTTATTAACAGATGACAATCAGAAAACAGAAATATGTCCCGGAGAGAATTTAAAAATTACCGTGCATCCTTTTGGACAAGGAGAAACTCCAATCTATAAATGGTTTATTAATTCTACTCAAATTAATATAAATGATACCATTTACACAGCTTCTAACCTTAAAAATGGAGACAAGATTTTCTGTGTAATGCAATCATCCCTTGCTTGTAAAGAAGGAAAACCTGACACTTCAGAAGTAATCACTGTAACCGTACCTGCCATTACCCAGGCTTCCATTTCCGTCGAAGCTGATGCTAATCCTGTTTGTGCCACAGGCACTGTAAACTTTGCAGCAACTGTTGCTAACGAAGGCAATACTCCATCTTATGAGTGGTATTGGAATGGAGTAAAATCGGGAACCGGTTCTTCATTTGCTTTAACCGGATATAAAGACCAGGATGAAGTATATTGTAAACTAACTTCAGATAAAGCCTGTGTAACCAATAATCCTGCCATTTCTGATACCGTTATTATTTCTGTTATTGATGTAGTGGTATCAAGTATTTCAATTACTGCCGATGCAGATACCATTTGTACAGGACAGCCAATTGCATTTACAGCTAATGTAACAAATCCCGGTGAGGCTCCGGTTTATCAATGGATGTTGAACGGTGATGAGGTAGGATTAAATTCAAATTTGTATTCAGCTACAAATCTATCAGATAAAGATTCTGTATGGTGTATACTCACCACCGGAATTTCATGTCAGGGAGATATTCCTGAATCCAATAAAATTAAAGTAGCTGTTCGTTCTGCTTCTGTTGCTTCATTAACTATTAGTTCTGACAAGGAGGAAGTTTGCAAAGGAGGTATTTTAACTTTTACCGCAGATGCTGCCAACGCAGGTACAGATCCGGTTTATATATGGAGTTTAAATAATACGATTGTAGGTACAAACAGTGCTGTTTATTCCGGACAAAATTTTAAACAAGGAGATTTAATCACTTGTGAATTAGTAACTGAATCTAAATGTAAAGCTACATCTAATAGCATTTCGGTTACAGTTAATCCTGTGTTGGCTCAATTAGATATTGAAGCAGACAAAACAACCATTTGTCAGGGTGAGAAAGTTAGCTTTACTTCACAGACAACAGAATCAGCTTCTTCCTATTCCTGGTATGTAAATAAAACTTATCACACTAGCTCTGGTAGCACTTTTGAATATGCAAATTTTAAAGATAAAGACACTGTTTATTGCATTGCTGATTTTGGAGATAATTGTATTGATACATCAAACACAATTATTATCAAAGTAAAACCTTTTTGTATTCAGTCTACAGAAGGGGCACTAACAGAAGCTGGAATATCCATTGCTCCGATTCCTGCTAAAGATTATATAACTGTAAGCTTTAATACTTTTGATAGTTGGGAAGTAGATTTAACAAACCAATTAGGCGAAATAGTAAGAACCTGGAATATTAACGAAGATAAAGCAATACTAAATCTGGATGGAGTTCCAACAGGTGTATACTTAATGAAGTTAAGGAATGATTCAGGCGTGTATTTAAAGAAAGTAATTATAGAATAACAAAATATCGAATTTATAAAACATTAATATATTAAAATTTATGACAACAGCTTTGAAAAGAACATTAAGGACTTTAGTAGTATTTGTTTCAATTGGACTTGTAATAGGAGGATGTGGCAATGATGATGATGTAGAAAAATCTTACATAATAGGAGATATTTCATTGAGCGAAGTAGGGGGTAAAGGTTATGCCAATTCGCACATTTCTACAAAAGGAAGCAATTCAAGAAAGGAAACAGGATTTATATTTGGAACAAGCGAGGGTGTTTCCATTGATAATTATACAAATAAATTTCCAGTAATTGACAGTCTTAGCTTTAATGGTACTGATTTTTTTAGTGGTTATTATTATGGCTTAAATCTTAGTTCAAATTATTATGTTAAAGCTTATTTAGTAGATGAAAAGGATAAGACCTTCTATTCAAATCCCTATAGTTTTACCACAGGATGTATTGCAGTTGATAGTATAACTCCTAGAACTGGAGGAGCAAACACAAACATTACTGTATACGGTAAAAATTTTGGTAGCGATATAGATAAATTAGATGTCAGATTTAGACACGAAGCTATTAATGAATATGGAAATATAACTTTTTTATCTAACAGCATTATAAATGTTGATTTTAAAGGTTCATCTTTTAAAGTAGGTGATAAAGTTGAAGTTATTGTTGAAACCACAAACTGTTCAGGTAATCATAAAAGCATTGAAAAGGGGGATTTTCAATATAAGTAAGATTAATTTCTAAATTTTATATTATGCTTAAAAGGCTTTTATTATTGATATTTTTTATTACGAACTCACTAATTTCAATTAGTCAGGTTAATGTTTCTTTGAATATAAAAGAAATTCTGGCTGATTCATAGATGGAGTTTGAAACTCCCACTCTCAATTCAATTCAAGTATTATACATAGAGGTTAGAACTTATCCAAAGGATGGGTCACGTCCTTTTTATCCAACACAAAGGTATGATGAAAATTTCTGTAGACAGTGGATTTCGTATGCTCAAACAAGGCAAAATTGGCAAACTATTCCTTCAGGATTTTATTATAAAACTTTCCAAATTAATGACCATTATAATAGTGAATATAAGTCTGAAATCTTTATTAAAATGAAAGGATTTCAAAAGAAAGAGCTTCAAAACCAATGTGAATGTAACGATTATCCTAAATGGGATTGGGGGAAAAACTGTTCTAATATTCTTGGAAAAAAAGTGTGTTTAGGGGGATGGTCATGGGGGCTTGACAAATTTTGTGATCAAGAGTATAAAGTTTCCTTTACTATCAATTCTAATACAAAACCCTACACTTCTCATTATTCCGGTCAGCAAGTTTCTGAAAATGGTAGATATGGGGCTAATTTTTCCTATCATATTACTGCACCTCCTACATTAGCACCCAAACCTGGGACAATCGATCTTCCAAACTCCTATAACTTTTTAGGGACAGATGCGAAAATTACTCAGGAAACTGTTTGTACTGGAGAGCCATTAAGTTTA
>DATCKK010000486.1:0-2788 GCA_036562325.1 Cytophagaceae bacterium
GTGATAGGTTTTGGGAAAGTGCAGGCAGGAAAATTCACTTCCAAGCGATGCCTGGATATAAAAATCTTCTTTGTCTGGTAAAATGAAAGAAAGTATTAATTCATCTTTTTGTTGGCTGAAACATTCCACTAATATGGCCCCGGCTATTCGTTCATTAAGTTCTTTGGAAAGCTGCCTTAAAAAGAAATAGTTATTATGCATAACTGTAAAATTACTAAATGAAAGGCTGCTTTTAAAACAGCTAATAACAATATGTATCCCGGATTGTTTTATTAAAAGCAGGTTTAATAAACTATGAAAGGACTGGTAGGCATACTGATTTTATTAAGTACTACCATTTATCCTTCCCTTGCACGGGATACAACCTGTTACTCCGACCTGATTCTTGTAGGAATTCATCACCCGATCTATACAGAAGATACTGAAGCATTAATAGCCCTTGGTAATATGTTGTATACCAAATCTCCTTACTTTTCGGATGTATGTATTTTCTCTACCGGTAAGGAATTGTTAAATGTTTTAAAAGAAGAGAAGCGTCAGGGCTGTGTAATTCGTCATCTTCTCATCATGGGGCACTCAGGTTTTCAGGGATATTTTGTGAAAGAACTGGCCGGGTTTTACCGGGATGGCTACGAAGTAATAGATGAAGGGAGGTTGTACTTGCCCAATGAGGATGCCGCATTTATTGAAGATTTGAAATGTGCACTGGAAAATGGAGACATTGAATTTTCTAAAGATGCCATAGTTGTGCTTTCAGGATGTAACACGGCACATGGAAAAGAAAATATTGCCAATGATATGGCGAAAATATTGAAAGTGCCGGTTATCGGAGCAAACCAGAAAGTAGACTTATTTAATGTAGATGACCCGGGGGAGGATATGAAAGGCCTGGAAAGTCGAAGCTTTTATGCATATCTGCCTATGAAAGATGGAAGTATTGAACTATATAATTTTGGTGTAGAGGTGTTGAAAGTTTCGGAGGCTATAAGAATAGTGAGGGAGAAAGTGAAGGAGTTTTCGACTCAATAAAACAAAGAAGGCTAACCTCTGGTTAGCCTTCTTTGTTTTATTATTTAGAGTTTAAGAATTAGTTCTTAGACTGAATTTTAATTGTGATTACTGTTCCTGAACCACCAGTTGATACAGTGCTGCTTTCAACAAGAATCATGTAATATGTGCCATTATGAATTGTTCCAAGAACATCATTAATACTGTTATTAGATGCTGCCGCAGAAACACCTTCATATTGAGTGATTGCAGTAGCATTATCGATCGCTTCTTTTAAGCCTTCTTTAGTAGTAATAGAAGTGAATGAACCAGCGGCTAGTTTTACAAATTTAGTAGCTGCATCTTTTTTAACGATTGCTGATGTTCCAGAATTACTTGTCCATGATAAACCAAAAGTAGATAATCCTGTTCCTTCATTAGAACCTTCTCTTTTCCACTCTCCACTAGTTGCAGCACCAAGAGGAGTAGAAGTTTCTTGTTTTTTAACAGTTACTTTAACAGATTTAGTAGCAGTTTGGTCATCATTACTTGTAACTGTGAAGTTGTAAGTATAAGTACCTTCAATATCAGAAGCTACAATTGTGATAGTGTCTTTGTATTGGCTTCCCGAAATATCTTTTGGAAATCCTGTTAGAGTGAAAGATCCTTGAGTAACAGTGAATGATTTAAGGTTTTTATCTCCTTTATCTGCTAATACCAGAAATTTAAGGGTTTCACCTGGTTCAACTTCAGTGTCACCGGTTGTTAGTCCAGATCCTGCAATAAAACTTAATGTTGGTCCTGGTACTGGTTCGTCGTCGTTACCGCAGCTTGAAAGAAATGCAATGCTAGCCATTGCAAAAATGATAAACAAATTAGATAGTTTTCTCATACCTTTTTTAAAATTTACTTTTTTGAATTAAACTTAATAACTGATTTATACTTGTTGATTTAATCATTTCAATGGTAAATATAATACTATTTTTAGATTTCAAAACTTGCAAAATTTGAACCAATTTCTTTTTCTTATATTTCACCCACTAAAAACCTTTGAAACGGGCAAGTTACAATTTTGTTCCGATTGCGTAAATTAAAAATCGATTAAAATGAGACAAAAACATTTTATTCTTTATTTTATCCTGTTTTTCATTCCATTAACAGGTATTCCCCAAAACCCAAAAATTACTTTGGAAGATATTTGGGTTAAAGGGACTTTCCGGCCTAATTATTTTATGGGGGTAAACTGGATGAAAGATAATAATTTTTTTACCCGCATAGATTATAATCCGATTACCAATACGGCAAACATCATTAAATCCAATATTCAATCCGGAGAATCTTCGGTATTAGTGGAAGGTATTACCTTAGTTCCTGAGGGGAGTGATGAACCAATCCAATTTGATGATTATTCATTCAGCCCGGATGAACGTAAGCTTTTGATATCTACAGAGACAGAGTCCATTTATCGCCGTTCCTACAAAACACATTACTACCTTTATGACCTTTCTTCCCGAAAGCTGACTAAACTGACAAAAACGAATGAGAAACAGGCTTACGCCACTTTTTCTTCTGATGGACAGAAGGTGGCGTTTGTGAGGGATAATAACTTATTTTACATAGACCTTAAAAGCAATGAAGAAATACAGGTTACTTCTGATGGAAAAACGAATGTCATAATAAATGGAAGTACCGATTGGGTATATGAAGAGGAGTTTGAGTTTACGAGAGCTTTTTTCTGGTCGCCCGATAGTAAATATATCGCCTTTTATCAATTTGATGAATCGGGTGTAAAAGAATATAC
>DATCKK010000277.1:0-1830 GCA_036562325.1 Cytophagaceae bacterium
CTGTACACCAGTCCGAAAAATATAGTTTATTTCTGTATTGATTGGGATAATTGGTTACAGATGGATTAAAAGCTGCGACTGTCGTAATAGCGCAAGACTGAGAATTCCAACCTTCTAATCTTTGTCTGTTATAAGCAAAAAACGGATAGATGGTATTCGGGTTCTGATCCGGCCCGGTTTGAAACCTGGAGTCCCAGCCATAGTTGTAATTTTTGGAAGGATCAGGACTGGTAACTTCATCTATTTCTTCCCAATCACCACCCACATTGGCAACAAACAGCCTTTTCGAAACAGGTTCCATTGTCATCGCCCAGGGATTTCTCATTCCTATGGCCCAGATACTTTTTTGTTGTCTGTTCACGCCTGTCTCATAGTAAGGGTTACCAACAGCAGGCTGTCCATTTTCATCAAACCTAAGTACTTTACCCATGTAAGTAGTTAACTGTTGAGCTGTGTTAGGGGTACTACTTTCTCCGACACATAAATACAAATGACTGTCTTTGAAAACCATTGCCCCTCCGTTATGAAAGCCCCCAAGAATCGGATCAAATTCATTAAGGCGGGTAGATGAGGTAACCTGATTGCCAGCACTAATAACTATTACATCAAGGTAATGTCTTGTTCTTTCCGGGTTAGTATAATAAATATAACATTTTCCGTTTTGAGCAAAATTGGAGTGAAGGGTAATTCCCAACAATCCCTGCTCTGACTCGGTAGTAGTAGCTACTGAGTGCACTGTAGATAAAGTACCATTGTGGTATACTTTTACATTCCCCCCTCTTTCAGCCAGAAAAATTCTTCCGTCCGGAGCATGGGCCATCGCCACACATTCCCTTAAATTATTTGCGGTTAATTTTTTCGCCACAAATCCATAAGGCAACTGGGCCATTGTTTCTGTGTTAATGAATAATATTAAAACAGGTATCAATACCAGAAGCAGATATCCGGGCAATATCTCCTTCCACCTAACACGTTTTAACTGATGTACCGTATTGTTCATATAGTTTGGGGTTTTACAATTATGATTTCGATCAAATATGAAAAACGGCACAAACATTTCACATTAATCTGCTCATTTACATGATTTCGGAAGGGGTATTTTTACGCTAAAAAAGGGCCTGTTTTTACACAATAACCACAGAAAAAATTGGCTAATTTTAAAAATTTAAAGCTTTTTAAAATTTTAACACATTTTATCAGCCTGCTATTTTTAAGCTGCTTTCTTAAGCTAATTCAGGGTATCCCAAAGGCCCGCCCAAAAATTACAGCGATCGATTAGAAGAATAATCATTCAGAATAACTTTACTCATTACAAGATACAGGAACTTCAAATTGAATTTATTGAGTTAATTTGGCAAAGAAACGTATATAGCTAAACAGATTTAAAACGAAAAGGCCAGATTGTGAAAGAACTTATAAAAAAGCGATTCCCTGAATTTCAGGACACATTAGTCCATTTTATTGAAGAACACGGACAAATAAAAGAATTTAAAGCTGGTGACTCAATACTCAGAAAAGGGCAATATTTTAAATACACCATGTTATTGCTGGAAGGTAAAATAAAACTGTACCGCCAGGGAGAACAAGGAGATGAGTTTTTTATGTACCATATCTCTCCGGGAGAGGCTTGTGCGCTATCTATGATTTGTGCATCAAAAAGCGAACAAAGTGAGGTTCTTGCAAAAGCAATTGAAGACATTACTCTGATTGCCATTCCTATTGAATTTATGGATGAAATGATGGTTCAGTTTAAATCCTGGTATTATTTCGTATTGGAAACTTATCGAAAAAGGTTTGAAGAACTGATCTCCGTTATTGATGCCATTGCAT
>DATCKK010000287.1:0-6952 GCA_036562325.1 Cytophagaceae bacterium
CGGTTCGTCTCCATACGTTTTGGTAATATTGTTAAAGGTTATAGTTGGTGTAGCCAGCGGATTTATGGTTATGGTTTGTTGAATACTTGCCTCATTGTAATTGGTAGTGGCTCCAACACTTATGGTTAAGGTTACAGTACCGGCTCCGGTGAGATTGAGTGTATTATCAGTAATATTGGCAGTTCCGGTACCATTACTTACACTGTATGAAATGGTACCTCCGGAATTAGTGTTGGCAGAAAGCGCAATTGTTGTTCCTTGTGTGCCTGAAGTAGCTCCAGTATAGGTTAAAGTAGGGGTAGCTTTGTTAATGGTGAGCAAACCGTTAACTAAATTGAATGAATAGTTTGCAGAAGAACCGCCAGATAATGTAATAGAATATGTTCCTGCATCGCTTGACTGTGTAGCAGTCGTAGAAGCAACCGGCTGTGCAGTAAGGTTGGATGCATTTTCCCCATAAACAAATCCGGAGTAAGTAATAGTAAATGTCGGATTAGGAGTATTATAAGTCCTTGTTTTATTATCCGCAGTTGCAGTAAGTTCTTTTTTGTTAATAGTAAGAGTAGCCGTTTTTGTTCCGGCGCTATACCCATTGGCTGCAGCTACACTGGCTTGTATAGTTACCGTACCGGCTCCTTTAATAGTTACCTGTCCGTTGGAGGTAATATCTGCAAACTGGTTACCGGCTGTGATGCTATAAGTAATGGCACCGGAAGAGTTAGAGCTTGCCGTAACATTAAACGGTTCGTCTCCATACGTTTTGGTAATATTGTTAAAGGTAATGGTTGGGTTAACTGCTTCAGCTATAAAATTGAGGTAGTTGAGGTTAGTGCCATCAGTATCAAAAACAACCTTCATCTTCTTATTTCCTGATGTCAGGTTAATATTATTGATGGTTACCGTTTGCCAGGTTTGCCATCCTCCAGTATTAGGTATATTGATAGTCCCGGTAATATTTACATCATCTATTTCCACATGCATTGACTTTCCGGACACTTCCGAAGCAACTCTTAATTGAAGTGTATATTTTCCGGTAGTACTTACGTTAACATTGTAGTTCAGCCATTCTCCTGGGGCAGTCCAGCCTACATTGTATCCACCACCTGCATCCGTACATTCTTCTATATCCACTCCGTCTGTTCTGTAACTATTGCCCTGGTTATTATTGTCTGTATCGTAGTAAGCAATCGTGTTACATCCCTCATTGTAATCTTCTGCTTCTATCTTTCCCGGTATTTCTCTTACTATTCCTTTATATGGAGTTTCGTTTGTGGTTGGGCTCATATCATAAACTCTAACATAGTCTACCTGTAAAGTTTGAGGCCAGGTAGTACCATTAACAATTTGCCAAGTATCGGGATTGCCTGTAAACCAACCTCCTATAGCAAGGTTTAAAATGATGTAAAAACGTTTATCCCAGGGCCAGTTTACTAGATGATTGGAGGCAGGATTTAAACTGTTTGGATTTTGAGTTTCTGTTTTTATAAGCACATTATCAACGTACCATCTGATTACTCCTGGTTCCCATTCCACAGCAAAAACGTGGAATTCATTATTGAATGATCCGGAAGGAAGTGTGTACTTGGTGCCATCCCACAGATTATTTGGCCATCCTGCTCCATAATGTAAGGTTGCATCTGTCTGGTTAGTATGGTCTCCACGGTATTCCATAATATCAATTTCACCACTGGTTGGCCAGCCCCCATATTCATTATCAGTAGGAAGCATCCAGAAAGCAGGCCATATACCGAGTCCGGTAGGCATTTTCATTCGTGCTTCAAATCTTCCATATAACCGGTCAAATTTTCCCTTGGTGTGAATTTTTCCTGAAGTAAAATCAGAACCTGATCCCCAATGGTTGGGGCTATGCCTTGCGGTGATATTAAGATATCCGCTTGAAAGACTTACGTTATCTGTTGAATTGGTATAATATTGTTTTTCATTATTCCCCCAGCCACAAAGATTCGGACATCCGTTGCCTATATCATAGTTCCATTTGCTCTCATCTAAGGTAGTACCATCAAATTCATCATAGAAAATCAGATTTCCCTTGCACTGAGAATAGGATTTAACATGCAGTCCTACTAAGAGTAAAAGTAGTAAGGGTAATTTAATGAAGGATGTGAATTTTTGCATTGCTTAGTTAGTTAGTATGGTTAATTTCCTTGAAAATACATAAAATTTCCAAGTTATAAAATGGGTGGAATGAATCGGTTGTTTGGTTAAGTGTTTAGTTTTCAGTTAAATGTGTTTTTGGTGGTTTGTTGTTTAAGATTAAAGTGTTAAGAGTGATAATACTGTAAATAACCTTAAACCAGGTTTTTAAAAATAGGAGAGGTGCTTTTTAAGCGATAAAGAATTGTGAAATAATTAATCTTGTGAAAAATAATCTGTTTTTTGAATTGTCCAGATATTGTATTTGTATTAAATTTATAAATTATGGTACTAAATCTATGTTTATAGCTCTTTCACTTTAAAAGGAGATGTAAATCTTTCCTATCTTCGGTAAAAATAAAGATAGGCTAAATTTAGATTTAGCTAATTGATCTATTACTTATATCCTGATTCCTGCTAATTTTACTAATGTTATATTTCTATTATGAAAAATACTCCGGCAACAGTAGACGAATATTTGATACAACTTCCTGAAGATCGAAAGGGAGCAATGGAAAAATTGAGAAGTGTCATTTTGAAGAATCTGCCCAAAGGTTTTGAAGAAACAATCAATTATGGTATGATAGGGTATGTCGTACCGAAATCTTCTTATCCTTCAGGTTATCATTGTGATCCAAAACTACCATTGCCTTTTATAAATATAGCATCTCAGAAAAACTTTATTGCCTTGTATCACATGGGGCTTTATGCTGATAAAAAGTTATTGGATTGGTTTGTTAATGAATATCCTAAATATAGTAAAACAAAACTGGATATGGGAAAGAGTTGCATTCGGTTTAAAAAGATAGATCAGATCCCCTATGAACTTATTGCACAACTGGTAAGTAAAATGAAGATGGATGACTGGATAGCGCTTTATGAAACGAATGTGAAAAGGTAATATGTCTATTTCATCAGATCTATTTATACTTGCTAATGGAAACTTTAATATACATTCTATTTCCCGTTATAGAAATAAATGAGGAAGGAAGTAGAAAAGGATTTTTTATGGTAATGGGGGGAGAGAATTGGTTTTAATTTAAAAAATGTAAGATGACGGCAGAACAGATTTTCAAAAAAGAAGGCATCTATTTTGGAGAAGCAACGATAGATGGAGTTCCATGTACTATTGGGTATATAAAAAAGTTCAGGTGGCGTTGGATAGCAAGCCAGTTAAACATATTTATAATAGTCGGTAAAACAGATGATGTTATTAGTAGAAATACGATTGAAGCATTTTCTAATTCCGGATTTCAATATGCCTTGAATAACAGCAAAGGCTGGCCGAGAGGGGTTCAATCTGCAATATGTTCCATTGCTATTCTTGAAGGAGTTAATATTAATGATGATGCCATCTCGTTTTGTGAAAAGTTTTCCAAAAAGCACTGGTCAGCGTTTGAGATTCCGGTTGTTTATGATGGTATCCAAAAGAAAGGTTATAAAATTAAATCAACCCCTATCTGGGGAATAATTTTTTTCTCCTATTTGTTAAAAGAAGTAGACAGAATAGTAGCAAAGCTAAGCTAGTATTATATTAGTAATGTTATTATCCTTAAAGTAACTAGAGTCATTATCCATTGATGTTAGAAAAATTAAGTCAGGTATTACATAAAGTAAGAGAAGGGCAAATAGCTCTGAGTGAATTTTTGTATAATGAATCAACAGACAAAGAAGGTAAGTTGTTTGATGTTAATGCAGTTAAAAGATATAGGCTGTTAGTAGCACTTCAGTATGACCTGCAATCGAAAGATGAACAATTAATCAAAGAGCTATTGGCAGCAGAAATACAAATGCACCGGAAGGCCTTTCATGATATGGCACCTTCTCTTTCGTTGAACGCGTATTTGTTATCACAATTTCGTAAGCCCGAATATGCATTACTTTTCCTGAAAGCGAAACAAGCTAATTATGAAACCAATTGTAGTTTGGATTTTCAATACCTGGTTTCAGCAGGTATAAAGAATACATATGAGTTCCTGGAAGGAATGGACTCTCCGGAAATAGAAAACTTTTACAGTTATATGGGTGATACTGCTGAAACCTGCTTTTTATCTGAGGTAGAATTAGAGGAATGGAGAAGAGAGCAGAAGGACTACTTTTCGAAAAAATACAGCGGTAATTCATTTAAGGCAGAGATACAATTGGCCCTTGAACTGGATGATAAAGAGGTAGCAGTTGAGAAAGTGAACGAATGGCAAAACTTTCAGGAGGTATGGGGAGTTGCAGAACTGAAAGAGTTAAACTATTACAGGGTTTTATTGGAAGACTATCAGGGACAGGTTTGGGCTAATGAGGAATTGCTTAAACAAATGGTAGAAGATTCTGATAAAGTTTATACACTTCAGTTTTTATCTTCTCTGTATCTGAAGTTGAATGACCCCATTAATGCATGGGAAAAGATTAAGCAAAGCCTGATACATCTTCAGGAGTTACCGGAAGATACCAATACCAAACGATTTTTAGTTGAAAATGCTTTTGATGTGGTTTTGCAAATTAATAATGCAAGTGATGTTATTGCTCAAGAAGCTTATTCCTGGGTCACATCATCTATCAATACAATGCATAGTATTCATCATAATCTGCTAAAGAAAATAGCCGAGGCTGGTAAACTCATGAATGATACGGAAGTTAGAAATAAATACAAGAGCCGATTAAAAGAGGAACAGATAAAACTCGATTCTATCCTTTATCAGGCAGAGTTACTGAAAAAAGAAAACTTAAATGATACCATGGATCTTTGGGAAATGGATCTTTAATTTGATTAAGTATCTTTTGTATAAAGTTGAATTAAGATAAATGGAAAGGGAAAAGTAAAGTATGTTCTTTCTTTTTTATTTTCACTTTGTGAAGTCTATAATTGACATAATTTTTCTCTGTAATAACTTACCTTTTCTATTAATAGTGTTTCCAATAGTTTTCGAGTGATAACATTCTTATTCCAGGGGAAGAATTGGTTAGAAGAATAAAAATGTCAAAATTGATTTTGTAATAATATTTTTGATGCTTAGGTTTGTTTCTTAAATTTGAAGGATTGATTTTCAGTTTTTTGTATTTGTGGTTAATAATTTTTTTTAAATACATGCATAGAGTTATACTGGTAATTTTATTGGTGCTTACTTGTCAAATAAGTTATAGCCAATTTGAGAAAAATTATATTCCAATCCCTGTTACTGACACTATTCCTTCTGATGTCTATGATAAAATGATGCAGCGACTGGAAAAGGATAAGTCATTGGCTAAATCGCAGGATTCAAGAAAAGATGTGTGTAAGTATAAATGTACGCTTTACGATCAAAGGACAAAAGGGGTGATCAATCGCTTTAATAAAGACTATTTTATGATTGACAGCGTATTTACCATGTATCTGCGAAAAGTAGCAGATAAAATTTATGATGCCAATCCTCAGTTGCCAAGAGAAACAACCATATATGCCTACAGAAGTGCAGTGCCCAACGCACTATGTTTTGGAGAAGGTACCATTGCCGTAAATCTGGGCCTTTTAAGAAGACTGGAAAGCGAAAGTCAGGTGGCATTTATTCTTTGCCATGAATTGGCACATTACCATTTAAAACATAGTGATCTTCACATTAACAAATTAGCTGAGCTTAATTTTGACAAATCTCTTAAAAATGATATAAAGGATATAAGTAAAAGTGAGTATAATCAATATACACGTACAAAGGAATTATTGCAAGGCCTTACCTTTGATGTTACTAAACATAGCAGGTTGCATGAATCAGAGGCTGACTCTATAGGTATTACTTATCTGCTTAATACCTCTTATAATCCTTTTGAAGCAATCAGGACAATGGAGATTTTGGATAGCTGTGATGTACCACTATACCATGAAATATTAGATCTTAAAAAATATTTTCACTTTGAACAATACCCTTTTAAAGACTCCTGGCTTGAGTATGAGATTTCGGATTATGAATATGCAAAAGGCCTTTATCATGATTCAGATACTCTTAGTACCCATCCCGATTGTAAAAAGAGAATTGTCAATATGAATAAGCAACTTGCTTCCTATTCAGGCAAAAAGAAGCTTCCCAAAGATCCTTATCAGGCTTATAAAGGATTAGTTCAGATAAGTGAGTTTGAGATAATAGAAAGTTTATATCATTTCAAATATTATGGTAGAGCTTTGTATAATACATTAAGGCTATTGGAAAAGTATCCTGAAAATACCTATCTGAATGCAATGGTCGGTAAGTGTCTTTATCATATCTATCAATATCAAAGTAACAAAGAATTCGGAAAGGTTGTCGACCTGCAGGATACCAGGTATTCCGAATCATACAACCGATTTTTAAGTTTCCTTCATAATTTAAGGCTTACTGAAATGTCTAAAATCTGCACGATGTATATGGAACAAAGAAGTTTAAAATACGGGGAAGATGAAGAATTTTTATATGCGTTGATATTAAGCTCCCAATTACCTACTACAGGGTTGTTTAAAGAAAAGATGAAACAAAATTATCAACAAAAGTATCCGAAGGGAAAATATATAAATCAAATCAATAAACTATAATTTAATAATCAAACCTATTCAACCGATGAAAAAGCTAATAACAGCAATTGTTTTTTTGATTACTTTTCAAGCTCTTGGCCAGAATCTTAAACTGGATAATGTTTTAAAGGTAAAACTGCGAAACATGGGAACCATCTCCACAGAAGACGATCAGATAAAAGGTTATTATTATTTTTATGATGTTGAAAAAGCAGATAAAAAGAATAATAACTATATGTTGAAAATTTCCGATGAAAACCTTCGGGAAATAAATTCCATTACCATTAC
>DATCKK010000289.1:0-3708 GCA_036562325.1 Cytophagaceae bacterium
CCACTATCTTGGTTAAACCAATCTTTTTACCTACCTGGTTTAAAGACTCACGGTTTACAATTCGGGATCTTATTTCGGTCAGGAAACCTTCGTTTTTATAAGGGAATTTTTTAAACAAAAATTCAGCAACCACAGCGCCAAGAATGGCATCACCCAGGTACTCGAGCCTTTCATAGGAGTTTTTAATTCCGGGGCCGGATTCTTTTGCCATACTGGTATGGCAAAAAGCCAACTTATATAGATCTAAATTACGTGGAGTTTGACCTATAATATTAGCTACTGTAGTGGCAAATTTCCTTTCTTTTACTTTTGTAAACAGGTGAAGAAAAGAGGAAAATTTACTAAATACGGAAAACACTAATGGTTGATTTTTCTGAATATGATGGAGCTGTTGTGACCACCAAAACCGAAGGTATTACTTAACGCAACATTAATTTCCCGCTTTTGTGCTTTATTGAAGGTAAAGTTCAGTCTTGGATCAAACGCTTCATCATCAGTAAAGTGATTGATGGTAGGAGGTACTACCTGGTGTTTGATAGCAAGTACGGAAGCAATAGCTTCAATAGCTCCGGCAGCACCCAGAAGATGGCCGGTCATAGATTTGGTGGAGCTGATATTAAGTTTGAAAGCTTGTTCTCCGAATACGGACTGTATGGCAGTAACTTCGCTAATATCTCCAAGAGGAGTGGAAGTCCCATGAACGTTAATATAATCAACAGTATCAGGTGTAAGATTGGCGTCAGCCAAGGCATTGATCATAACGTTTCTGGCACCAAGCCCTTCAGGATGAGGGGCAGTAAGGTGATGGGCATCTGCAGACATACCTGCTCCGACAAGTTCGGCATAGATCTTTGCACCTCTGGCTTTTGCATGTTCATATTCTTCAAGCACCAGAGCTCCGGCTCCTTCGCCTAACACGAAACCATCGCGGTCTTTGTCAAAAGGCCTGGAAGCGGTTGCAGGATCATCGTTTCGTTCAGATAGTGCGCGCAATGCATTAAACCCTCCGATACCTGATTCTACTACGGCAGCTTCTGATCCTCCGGTAATAATAATATCGGATTTATTCAGGCGAATGTAGTTAAAGGCATCAATAATAGCGTTGCTGGAGGATGCGCATGCTGATACAGTAACAAAGTTGGGCCCTCTGAATCCATAACGGATAGAGATCCAGCCTGCACTGATATCGGCAATCATTTTAGGAATAAAAAACGGATTAAATTTAGGGGTGCCGTCACCTAAGGCATAAGCACTGACTTCATTATGAAATGTTCTTAAGCCTCCGATGCCGGAGCCCCAAATAACTCCTACTCTGTCTGGGTTTATGTTGTCTTTAGTGATCCCGGCATCCTTGATGGCTTGATCGGAAGCATAAACCGCATATTGCGTAAAAGGGTCCATTTTACGCGCATCCTTTTTGTCTATAAAGTCTTCAGCATTGAAACCTTTAACTTCACAGGCAAACTTAGTTCTGTACTTTTCAGGATTAAAGCGCGTGATAGGTGCAGCGCCACTTACACCATTAGATAAGGAATTCCAGTAATCTTCTACGGTATTCCCTATTGGAGTGAGTGCGCCAAGCCCTGTTACAACAACTCTTTTTAAATTCATAAAGAATTTTAGAGGGGAGTTTAATTAATAATAGAGTATTATTTTACGTTCTGTTCTAAATAGGCAATCGCTTGACCAACAGTAGAAATGTTTTCTGCCTGCTCATCAGGAATTGAAATGTTGAATTCTTTTTCAAATTCCATGATAAGCTCTACTGTATCTAATGAATCTGCACCTAAATCATTAGTAAAGCTTGCTTCCGGAGTAACTTCAGACTCTTCAACTCCCAGCTTGTCAATAATAATACTTTTAACTTTTTGTGCTATCTCTGACATTTTAGTTATATGGTTTAGTAAAACACGGATGCAAAGAAATAGGAATTTCCCTGAATTGTCAAACAAAATTTTTAATCTTTATCAAAATTGCTGAGAAATTAGAAAAAACGATATATTTAAATTTATATTTGCAGGTTGAACTAGCGCGACCATGAAAACTACCAAGCTGGTTGTTGATTATGATTTTGATTTTCAGGTGTTAGCGGTAATATCTGCTGCCAAGGGCTATAAAATGGCCTGGAACCTGAATAAAGCATTTAAGATAAATCTCTGTAAAGAAGAAGATATCTGTTTGAATTTTGTGAATGATAGCCAGCTTGTTATTAATAGTTACGTCTACGAAACGGAATATAGTTGTTTCAGGTTATTAAAAAATAAATCCTGCGAATTTACTAATATTGCAAAACCTTTTTTACTGCCTGAATTAAAGGAATATGATTACATCATTCTTCTAAGTGGGGAGACTGAAATGTTTGATTCCGATATGGTGGTTGAAAAAATTAAACAGATACCTGTTGTCGAATATGTAAAAAAGGTAGATTTACAAAGTCTAAAATCAAAAGAAAACTTAATATTTTAAAATGGATCAGGTAAGTAAAAAAACGAAGATTATTGCTACCGTGGGGCCGGCATGCAACACCAAAGAAAAATTGTGGGAATTGGTACAGGCCGGTGCAAATGTTTTTAGATTAAACTTTTCTCATGGGTCTCACGATCAACACTTACAGGTAATCAAGAACATCCGTGAACTGAATGCCGAACATAATGCCAATATAGCCATACTTCAGGACCTTCAGGGGCCAAAAATCAGAACAAATGATGTTGAAAATAACGGAGTAGAACTGGTAGAAGGTGAAAAAATTGTTATTACTAAGGAGTATTGCATAGGAACTAAAGAGAGAATAAGTACTTCGTATCAATCGCTTACCTCTGATGTTAAACCTGGTGATGCCATCCTTATTGATGATGGAAAAATTGAATTAAGAGTACTGGGTACCGCTAATGGTGAAGTAACAGCTGAAGTGGTATATGGTGGACTTCTGAAATCTAAAAAAGGAATTAACCTTCCTAATACCGAGGTGTCCGAGCCTTCTTTAACAGAAAAAGATAAAAAAGATTTGATGTTTGGTATCGAAAACGATCTGGACTGGATTGCTCTTTCTTTTGTAAGACGCGCGGAAGACCTGAAAGAACTTAAAGATATCATTAAGCAGTCAGGAAAAGATATCAAAGTAGTGGCTAAAATAGAGAAGCCTGAAGCGATTAAAAATATTGATTCCATCATTGAAGAAACAGATGCAGTAATGGTGGCAAGAGGTGATTTGGGGGTAGAGATATTAATGGAAGAAGTGCCTATGTTGCAAAAGATGATTGCTCAGAAATGCAACAAAGCAGGAAAGCCGGTAATTATCGCTACTCAAATGATGGAGAGTATGATTACCAATCCAAGGCCAACCAGAGCAGAAACCAATGACGTTGCCAACGCTATTATAGATGGTGCAGACGTGGTTATGCTTAGCGCGGAAACGGCTTCCGGTGATTTTCCGGTACTTACTGTTCAAAGTATGGCAAGAATTTGCCGTTCTGTTGAAAAACAAGCCAATATTTATTACAAGCATGTGTCAGATGATGTTACCACTTATAGTGACAGTGTTATTGAAAGTGCTTGTGTACTTGCGGAAAAAACCAATGCCAAAGCAATTATTGGATTAAGCCAGTCAGGCTATTCAGCCTTTAGAATAGCAGCGCATCGCCCTAAATCAGATATATTTATTGTTACTTCCAATAAGAAGTTATTAACCCAGCTTAACCTGATCTGGGG
>DATCKK010000305.1:0-28169 GCA_036562325.1 Cytophagaceae bacterium
ATATTAATCTATGTACTAACTCAGGAATAATATCCAAATTAACTAAGAACGGTAACACATGGAGTAAAATAGATCTGGTGAGAGGATTGCCAAGATCTGAGGAAAACCATTCTTGTAATGGGTTAGTATATGATGAAGTTACCAACAAGTTATTTGTAACCGTTTCAGGAAATACCAATGCCGGTTCTCCTTCCAAACTTTTTACTTATCATTCAGAGTATGCATTATCTGCCGCCATATTATCCATAGATATGAATATGATCAATGCCATGCCGGTTAAAGATATCAACTCAGCCCATCCTTACATCTATGATTTACCAACACTCGATGATCCTACCCGCCCCAACTTACCTGACGGATCAGATGTCAATGATCCCTTTGGAGGTAATGACGGATTGAATCAGGCTAAAATAGTACCCGGCGGGCCTGTTCAGGTTTATGCTTCCGGATTCAGGAATGCCTATGATGTTATAATAACAAAAACACCGGGAAAGCAAAGATTAATGTACACTATTGATAATGGGCCTAATGGTAACTGGGGAGGTCATCCTGAAAATGAAAACACACCCAATGTAACCAACAACTACGTAGAAGGTGAACCGGGTTCAACCAACAATGGCCCTAATGATCCAACAGTAAATAACCTGGACAACCTTCATCTGATTGGAAACATAGATAGTTACACACCAGGCTCATTCTATGGTGGGCATCCCAATCCTACACGTGCCAATCCTGCAGGAGCCGGGTTATATACTCATGACGGGCCTATAGATGGAGGTACAAGAGTATGGAGAACACAAAAAACCAATACGCCTTATCCTTTGCCTACAGACTGGCCTCCTTTACCTATTTCCATGGCCAATCCTGTTGAAGCAGACTACAGAAGCCCGGGCGAAACAGATGGCGCTTTTATCACATTTACTTCATCGGTCAATGGATTCTGTGAATATACGGCTTCAAATTTTAATAATGCTCTAAAAGGAAATTTACTGGCAGCAGGATTTAACGGTGTTATACATAGAATAAAGTTAAATGCCAACGGTACTGCCGTATTAAATAACTTAGGCAATAAAAAATTAAACCTCGACCCTCCTATTGCTTCCGGGTTTGGCAACAAACCTTTGGATATTACTGCGCAAGGTGATACAGATCTTTTCCCTGGAACTGTATGGATAGCAGTATATGCTTCTAACACTATAACCATACTTGAGCCTCAGGAAGTGGCGTGTACAGCTGCCAACAATCAACAGGACGATGACGGTGACGGATATACCAATGCAGATGAATTAGCCAATAATACGGATCCATGCTCTGCTGCCAGCAAACCCAACGACAATGATATGGACTTCCTGTCAGACCTGCTGGACAATGATGATGACAATGACGGCATCAACGACATGCAGGATTATTTTGCATTGGACTTTCACAATGGATCTACTACGGAATTGCCATTAAAATATGAACTATTTAATAATGATCCGGGAACAGGATTTTTCGGTGTTGGCTTTACCGGATTAATGAGCAATGGAACCTCTGACTATAGAAACCTATTCGATATTGAAAACATTATTGCCGGAGGAGCCGCAGGAGTAGTAACAATAGAGAATGTACACCATGGAGATGCGGAAGGCTCTTTAAACAATCAGCAATACGCCTTCCAATTCGGACTAAAAACGACTCCATCCATGCAGCCATTTAAAGTGACCGTTGCTATGCCCGGTACATTCTTTAATGGCAACCAGCCATCTAATTATCAATCACAGGGATTCTATATAGGTAAAGGTGATCAGGACACTTATGTTAAAATTACTTTAGGTACCAATGGTTCACAACCTGCCATACGTGTAGTGTATGAAAACAACGGCAATATAAGTTCCAACTACTACCCTATAGCAGGCCTACCAACTACTTCCATCAAGCTATCCTTATTGGTAAATCCATCCAGCGGAATAGTACAACCTCAATATATAATAGATGGTGGATTTATCCAGAATGCAGGCAACAACATTCAACTACATGGTGAGTTATTAAACATAATCAAAGGCTCTGCTTCTCTGGCTATAGGAATAATAGCAACATCCCGAGGAGCCTCTCCATTTAATGCAAGCTGGGATTATATTGAAGTAGAACCCTACAACATACCTGTATCTGAAAATGGCACATGGGTAAATATTGCCTATCAGGGGGCCACACAACCTGCACAAAGACACGAATGCGGTTTTGTACAGGCAGGTAATAAATTTTACCTGATGGGAGGAAGAGGTGTTAAAGCTGTAAATATATTCAACTATGAAACTAACACATGGGAAACAGCTCCTGCCCCTCCAATTCAATTACATCATTGCCAGGCAGTAGAGTATAAAGGACTCATATATCTGGCAGGCGCATTCACCGGAGGTTATCCTACGGAAACTCCTGTTGAGCATATTTATATTTATGATCCTGTAACTAAACAATGGCATACAGGCCCCGAAATACCTGCACATAGAAGAAGGGGCTCTTGCGGTGTGGTAGTTTATAATGATAAATTATACCTGGTAAGTGGCATTATTAACGGACACACTTCCGGGCATGTTGCCTGGTTTGATGAGTACGATCCTTCCACTAATACATGGAAAGAACTACCTGATGCTCCACGGCCGAGAGATCATTTTCATGCTGCAGTTATTGGTGACAAACTTATCGTTGCCAGCGGAAGAAGGTCTTCTTATCCTAACACTTTTGGGCTAACAGTAAGTGAAGTAGATATTTACAATTTTACTACCGGACAATGGACCACAGGGCCTAACCCTATACCTACCCCACGTGCCGGTGCATCGGTAGCTGTTATCGGACAGGAAGTAATATATATCGGAGGAGAAAGCATGTCGCAATTAACAGCCCATGCCACTACAGAAGCCTGGAACAGTACTACCGGACAATGGAGAACCCTTTCTGATTTAAATACAGGAAGACATGCCTCGCAAGCCATATGTTCCAATAATACCATTTATATAGCCGGAGGATCGGGAAGCCGCGGAGGAACTCCTGAGTTGAACAGCATGGAGAAGTTTTATTTCGGCACTCCTTCTGCTCCACAAGGGAACACTATTGCCAAAGGAAATTTAAACATTCCTTCAACTGTTAACTTTGGAGTGTCCACTCCAGGGAATAGTAGCAAACGAATCATAAATGTTACCAATACGAATGGGAATCAATCTATACTAATATCAAATATTCATATAACTAACTCAAATGAGTTTTCCATTGATTCAAATTTTAAATTTCCATTTATTGTACACCCCGGACAGCACCTTACCATTCGTGTCTCCTTTACACCTTCATTTACTGGAGAAAAGTCGGGACAGTTAGTTATTCAAAACACCGGAAGCAATACACAACAAACCTGCTTGCTTACAGGAGGATCATCAACCACCGAACCTCAAGCTACTATATATCTGATTAATGCAGGAGGTACAGAAGTAAGTGCAAATGGAAAACTATGGGCTACCGATTCAGAAACACAACCAAGTCCTTATTCCAATCATACGGCAACTTTCAATAAAATAAAATGGGAAACATTTACCGGTACCAATAATACAGACGCCCCTGATGCCATTTTCAACTCTTACCGTTGGGATGGAGGTGTCGCTGGTGATCCGGCAGATAAAGAGTTACGATGGTCGTTTCCCGTTGAAAACGGCACCTATCAGGTAAGTTTATATTTTATAGAAACTTATCCCGATGCGGGTATTATTAACGGAAGAGTATTCGACGTTGCCATAGAAGGAGTAGTTGTGTTTGACAATCTGGATATATTTGCAGAAGCAGGGTTTAACAATACCTTGCAAAAAAATGCCACTGTAAATGTAGTAGACGGCATCTTAAATATTGATCTGCTGCATGTAATTCAAAATCCAAGAATACACGGTATACAAATTAAAGGAAGCAATGGCAACGTTAATGAAAACAAACTGGTAATTACACCTCAGCAAATTAACTTTCCATCGGTAGAAGTAGGTAAGTCTTCCGTTAGCTCTTTTGTTCTGTCTAACACAGGAGAAACAACTATAACCATATCTAATATACAATTATCTGGTAATGACAATAGTTTTTCCCTTACACAATCTACTCCATTTACAATAGCACCTGGCAGCAGCCAAACGTTAAATATTACTTTTGCCCCAACTTCAGCAGGGACAAAGTCTGCTACATTAGTTATTAGCACTACATCCGGTGATATACCAATCAGCCTTCCTGTTTCAGGTGAAGCACACTTCCCTTCTACCGGAAATACAGGAGCAATAGTATACCGAATAAATGCAGGAGGAAACGAAATTGTAAATCCTGATAAAAACTGGGATGCAGATAATATTTCTACCCCCTCTGGTTACAGTAACTATAATGATACCTATAACAAATTAACTGTTATCAATTATACGGGAGCGAACCTGACCGATGCACCTACAGAGGTATTCAACACGTATCGATGGGATGGTGGTGTACAAGGTGATCCTATAAGTAAAGAAATGAGATGGACATTTCCTGTAGAACCAGAAACTTATATCGTTAAATTATACTTTTCCGAAACATGGCCAGAAGCGCAAACTAGCGGAGCAAGGGTATTCGATATACTTATGGAGAACACTTTGGTAGAAAATAACTTTGATATATATGCAGAAGCCGGGTTTAATCATGCCATCACCAAATCCTATGAAATAGAAGTTACTGACGGAGTACTGAACATTGATTTCATTCATAAAGTACAAAATCCAAGAATCAATGCTATTGAAATATTAAGAAAGCAAACCGGTTCAGTGATCATACATCCGGAATCGCTAAGCTTTGAAGCCACACCCGCAGGCACTATTTCCACTTCAAAGCAAATATCCATTATTAACAATACTTCTTCAACGGTTACAATAAGTTCTGTTCAATCTGCAAATAATGATTTTGAAATAAACAATTCATATATATCCACTATTCCTCCGGGAGACACCAGTAAAATTTTAATATACTTTTCTCCTGATTCTCCGGGCACTAAAACCGGGGCTATTACAATACATCATTCATCAACAGGTAGTCCTCTTTCTGTCCTTGTTTCCGGAAATGCCACACAACCAACAAGTGTAACTCCAAAACCAATATACAGAGTTAATACCGGTGGCTACCCCATACAAGACACCGCGCTCACATGGGAAGAAGACACGCATGCCCTGCCTTCCGGCTACAGCAATTACGAAGTTACCGGCAACAAAACGTATGCAACGTCAGAGCCTATAACTGTAGCAGGCAATGTTCCGGCCACTACACCTTCCATTATTTTCAGTTCAGAAAGATCTAATGGAGTCTGGATAGAAGATTCACTTACATACACATTCCCGGTAGCCCCAGGTGGAGAAGTTGAAGTAAGACTCTACTTTGCTGAAATATATTTCAATGATCCCGGAAGCAGGAAGTTTGATATTAAAATTGAAGACAGCCTGGTTACAAAAGACTACGACATATTAGAGGAAGTAAGTAAAAATACAGGTGTGATGAAATCTTATATAACAACCAGCGACGGCAATATAAATATCAATCTTATTCGTAAAGTCAATCAGCCTAAAATAAGCGGAATAGAAATAATCTGTCTTAATGATAAATGCCTTCATCCTGCTGCCAGGAAAAGAATTACCGAGCTGGCTGGCGTATATCCCAATCCGGTAAGAGAAAAAGCTGTGATTAATTTCAAAGAAGCGATTAACGAAATGATGAAAGTAGAAGTGTATAATGCAGCAGGTGAGTTAATGGAAGTTATACCTATATCGCCTTCATCATCTTCTTCCATAGATTTCAATATGGCTAATTATCCTACCGGAATGTACTTCCTTCAAATAACAGATAAGGAAAAAATATATGAAAGAATAAAAATTTTAAAAGACTAAGGTTTAACTAATAGGTAATAACTTAGGTTATATTAGAAAATATGAACCTATATGATAGTGAATATTACTAAGCGTACCATTATTTCCATAACAGTTTTAAGTGTCTTACTTATAGCAGGCATAAATTATAGTATTGGCCAATCCATTGACCCGGAAGTATATGAAAGTATACTTTACCGGGTTAATGCAGGTGGGCTGACAGTGGAAGGACCAGACCCCGGGCAAATACCCTGGGAGGATGATGACTTTACAAGTCCCAGCAATTACTCAAACTACACTACTACATTAAACAAAGTGTATCAAAGCAACGATCCTATTTCTTTGCATTCCTCAGTACCTGAGGGTACCCCTGAATACATTTTTCATCAGGAAAGAAGTATAGGCACATGGGATATAAATACGATGGAATGGGATTTTGCTGTAGAAGCAGGAAGAAAAGTAGAGGTAAGGTTGTATTTTGCAGAACTCTATTTTACTGATCCGAACATCAGAGTATTTGACGTTTATATAGATGGGCAGCTTATGCTGGATGATTATGATATACTGGCAGATGTGGGGCACGATGTAGGTGTTATGAAAACTTTTACCATAACAACCGAAGATGACAATCTGGACATCGATTTCAAAAGAGTAAAAAATCAACCTAAAATAAATGCTATTGAAATTTTACTTTTGAAAGAGGAACTGGAAGTATTGTCTGCAATTGCCCAAAGCAGGCCGGAAATATCTGTTCATCCTAATCCATTCAATAATTACATAACATTAAAAGGATTGCCCACCGGAAATATCTCAAATGAAGTTTTTCTATATAATTCGATGGGTGAATTAATAAAAAAAATAGCATTAAATAATTTTGATTCGGAAGCTATCATTAACTTCTCCGATGTGCATAAAGGGGTATATTACCTTAGCTTCGACACATTCAAACCGATAAAAATCATAAAACAATAAATATCTGATTATCATAGCCTTTCGGGTACTTTTACACCTGAAAGGCTAAAATACCACAACTCTTCCGACTCCTCTGGTAATCCAATCTTATACTTCCTATTCTCCCTCTGCTGCATTTCAGAAATTTAACTTTTTATTCAAATTATTGAAGTATTTTTAAAATAGAAAGCAAAATCATTAGCTTTACATATTAAATCAATCTTAATCTTCATACCCGTCAAAGATGTCGATTCCCAAAACGCAAACTCCGTTGACTTTTCATTTTAGCATTGAATTTATTAATTCATTTATAGGATGTTTGGAAGAACTATCCTCCAGAAAACCAGGCTTCCGGTATATAAAGCCCTCCAATTTTAAATATGAAGGGAATAATATAACATTTAGCCCGATTGATTTGCAGGAAGACCCGCAGTGTATAGCACCGGAAGAAACAGGACTTCTCACGGATATACCCGACCTTCGGGCCGGATTTTACCGGTTAGGTATTGTTTTATACCATCTCACAACCGGCCAATATCCGTTCTACTCGCAAAGCCCACAAGATTTGGTATATATACAGGTAACTAAAGATCCGAAACCGGCCAAAGAGCTCAACAGTAAGACTCCCAGTGCTTTATCTTTAACTATTGCAAAACTTCTCGAAAAGAAACCTGCTGACCGATATCAAAGCTATGAAGGATTGATAGAAGATTTTCGTGAAATTGCCGATAATCCGGATATTAAAAACTTTGTTCCGGCTCAGAAAGACACGCCATCTCAGCTCTATTTTTCCAATTTACTTTATGGACGAGGAGCCGAACTACAGCAACTGACCTCTGCCCTTATCGAAAGCATAAAGCAAAAAGGAATAATATTAATCTCAGGAGAACCTGGAATTGGAAAAACCTCCATTGCACTTTCGGCTTTTACCCACATAGTTAATGATAAAGCATTAACAGCTACCGGAAAATTTGAACAATTAAAACGCGATGCTCCTTATTCCGGGTTTAGCAATATCATTACCTCTCTCATTAGAGCTGTCGTTGCCAATGGCCACGATGCCATAGATTCGTTCAAAAAGGATCTTTTCAAGGCGTGTCCCAACGAGATAAATTACCTTAGCTTATTATGCCCCGAATTTGAAAAAATAGGCGGGCCTATTGATAAAGAATTAAACCCAACCATTATTAAACCGGTTTTAGAAACAGCTTTAAAGGCCTTCCTAAAAACGCTGTCTAACCGCTACCACTTAATACTTTTTGCAGATGACCTTCAGTGGGCAGATCCTGCATCAATTGACCTTCTCTCATTCATTACGCAGGAAAGCGATATCAATTGTTCTATTATCGGTGCTTACCGGGTTAATGAATTATCCTCATTCATAGCTACCAAAATTGATTCTTTAAGAACCAACGGATTCGTTCAGAAAGAAATAAACTTACAGCGACTAAAGTCTCAGGATTTGCTAGAATGGATTAAAGACCTTACACTGTTAAACACAGCAGATAGTAAAATACTCACAGACTTCATTGAAAAAAGAACTTTTGGAAACCCTTACTTTTTCAGACAATTTCTGCAGGCATTAGAGCAACATCAATGCCTGATTTATACAAAAGGTAAGTGGAACTTTGATATAGAAAAGGCAGAACTCCTTGATTTGCCTACTGATGCTACGGCGCTGCTGTTATTACAGGTTAACAGTTTAACCGAATATGAAAAACAAGTATTAATGGCTGCTTCCGTCTTTGGCTCTGTTTTTAATATAACACTGCTGAAGAAGCTGATTGAGGAAGCTGATAATCTAAATGAAGCACTACATCATTGCGAACAACTGAGCTTTATTTATCCAGTCTATAATAATAAGAACAACGATACAATAACATATAAATTCGCTCATGACCATCTGAGAAATGTTTTTTATACATTGATGAGCAATGAGCAAAGAGAACGCTTTCATTTCAAAGCAGGAAAACATCTGGAAGAAATAAAAGTACCTGTATTTGAAATAGCAGATCAATACAATAATGCTCCCTCCTATTTTAATACATCGGAGCTTCGCAGTCAACTGGCAACGATTGGCTTGGAAGCAGGAACAAAAGCTATAAAAAATGGAGCGCCACAAGCAGCATTAAACTACCTGAACAATGCTGACAACCTGCTATCCGATGACGAATGGGACAGTTATTATGATCTGAAGCTTTCCATTATGATGAGCAAAGCAGAAGCCGAATATCTGAACAGCGAATATGAATTAATGGAAGCACATTGTTATCAGATAATAGAACATAACCCATCTGCCAAACATCTTTTAAAAATAAAGGAACTTCTGATACTGGGCTTCATAGCACAAGGCAAAATGCAGGAAGCTATAAACTATGGTCTTGAGACCCTGGCTTCTCTGGGAGTTTCCATTCCTTATTCAGCCAATAAAGAAGATGTAGAAAGGGAATTTGAACATATATCAAAGATGATCAATAGCAAAGGTCCTTCAGAAATTCTTAACCTTCCGGAAATCACGAATTGGGAAATGGAAGCAGCCTTGAGAATAGTGATGCACACCGGGTCAGCGGCTTACTTTGTAGCTCAGGATATTTATCCATTGCTTGCCTTAAAACAGGTAGAGCTTTCCCTTATCTATGGAAATAGCGAAGTATCAGTAGATGCCTATACTACTTATGGACTATTACTCTCTGCTTATGCAGGAGACCTGGCCGGAGGGTATGCCTTCGGGCCACTAGGAATAGCGCTGAGAGAAAAGCTCAACGCTTTTCACATGGAAGCCAAAACCGCTAATATATTTAATGGCTTTATACAACATACTAAAGATCCGATAGAAAAAACCATAGAGCCATTAAAAAGCGGATTTGCAGCCGGAATGGAGACCGGAGATATAGAATACGCCTGTTATTGCCTTACTTTCTTATTCATTCACCAGTTACATACTTCATCCAACTATGCCACTATAAAACCTGAACAGGAAAAATGGCTTCAGGTAATGAAGAAACTTAAGAATGATCAAACGCTTGAAATGGCTCTTCCCTGGCATCATTTACTTTTATCTCTTTCTTCTGCTGAATTCGACAGGCAAATTGCAGAGAATTATATCCTTCAATTAAAAGAAGGAGATAATTTTATTGGCAAGGCTTACGCAATCATTGCAGGCCTGATATACGCGGTAATGTTCAATGATAATAATAAAGCGATTGCTTATGGGGAACAAATTCCTGAGTTATTGGAACACATAGCCGGTATCTATACCGTTCCCTTATGGAACTTCTATTATGGAATTGCTCTTGCAGAGCAAAACAAGGAAAGTGAAACTGTGAATCAATTCCTTTCCGAACTTGAACACCGGGCAACGTTTGCTCCTGAAAATTACAAGCACAAATATCTGTTGTTGTCAGCAATTGTAAAAGCACAGCGAGAATTTATCCCGAAAGAATTTGAAGAAAGTTGTGAGATTGCTGAAAAATCCGGAATAGCTATAGAAGCAGCATTTGCATATGAAAAGTTCGGAGATTATTTATTACTCAATCATAAAGACACTTATGCCTCAGGAGCATTCGTAAAAAGTATTAAATATTACACACAATGCGGTGCTGAAAATAAAGTAAAAGCGATTACTGAAAAGATCAGAAAAATAACCGGCACCATTGGCCTGTACTCTTCCAACGATCTCTACATGTCTGCCATAAACGAGATCAACAAAACCATACTTCAGGAAATCTCTATCGATGCTCTGGTACAAAAACTTCTAACCCTTACCATCAAAACCACAGGAGCAAATCGGGCATTGCTACTATTGAATAAAGACGAACTGTATCTGGCAGGAGAAGCTTTGGAAAAAGAATACATAGCGCATGACATACTTTTCAGTGAGTATAAGAATTATCCGAATGAGTTTATTCGATGGGCCATATATACCGGAGAAGCAAATGCTTGGTATCATGACCAAAGTTCCATTCTAAGAGGTGAAGATTATTTTCTTTCCGCAAAAATAAAATCGGCGTATGTACAACCGTTGAAAGTGGAAAATAAAGTAATCGGCGTACTTTATATGGAAAGTGATAAAGCTTCTTTATTTTCCGATTTATCCCTGAGGATATTAAAACCATCGGTGATACAAATTGCTATCAGTATTAACAACGCCTTGCTATACGATGCTCTTCAGAAAAAAGAAAGAGCGTTAGCTAAAACTGTAGAAGAAAAAGAACAATTGCTTTCCCAACTTTCCACTACTAAGCGGCAAAACATATTGAATATAATGCATGTGGAAGAAACGGAAAAACAGCAATTGGCCAGAGAACTTCATGATAACCTCGGGCAACAAATGGCAGCATTGAAATTGATGGTTCAGAATACTACTTCCAACCATTCCGAACGCGTTCTTCAACTTATTGATGATATAGCTTCAGGATTAAGGAAAGTAGCCCATAACATGATGCCTAAAACCCTTGAAGAATTTGGACTGGCTGAAGCCATAGAGACGCTTGTTGAACCCATTTCCAATAGCACACTTAATATCGAATTTGATTATTTCGGAGAAAAAAGAAACAGGCTTCCTTTGGCTTTGGAACGAGCATTATACAGAATTACTCAGGAACTAATTTCCAATATTATTAAACATTCCGGTGCTACGGAAGCCTACATTCAACTTACCATTAATGAAAACATAATACGACTGCTGATAGAAGATAATGGAAAAGGCATAGGAACTACCCGGGAAGGAATAGGATTGTTAAATATAAAAACCCGTATAGAAGCATTTGGAGGAGAATTTTCTATGGATAACATAGAGCCTCAAGGTACACTTTCAAGCATAATAATTAATAGATAATGAAAACAATAAAAGTAGTCATTGCAGACGATCATCAGATAGTAGTAGATGGCCTTGTGGCTATGATAAAAGAAGCAGAAGATATTCAGGTAAGGGGCACTGCCAATAACGGCATTCAATTATTGAATCTATTAAAGGAAAATACAGTAGATGTTGCCATTGTAGATATTGAAATGCCTGAAATGAGCGGGATTGACGTGACACGCAAAATCATGGAAGAAAACATCAATACCAAAGTATTAATCCTATCCATGTATAACGAAACTTCCCTGATCAAGCAATTAAGAATAGTAGGAGCCAAAGGATATATTTTAAAAACCATTAATAAAAATAACTTACTGGAGGCCATCAGAACCATAGCAGAAGGAAATTTTTATTTTACATCTGAAATATTGACCACCTACAATACACAACTAAACGGATATTTACAAAGAGAAGATATTCCGGATATAAATGTACTTACCAATAGAGAGAAAGAGATCCTTCTTTTATTATCCGAAGGATTAACCATTCCGGAGATTAGCGATAAATTATGTATAAGCCATAAAACGACAGAAACACATAAATCCAATATGATGAAAAAACTAAAAGTAAACAGTAGTTCTAAACTAATAAGAATAGCTTACAAATCAGGACTTTGCAAATAAATCTTTAAAACACAAACATCTCTACGACTCAATTACAAAATACAGTTTTTACTGTATTTTGTATTCTTTTTTTCCAAAAATTACTTTTTCAACACCTATACATTCACCCAAAATTTATAATCAAAAAATTACAAGAACTTGCAAGTAGTATTCCGTAAAGGTTAAAACTGCTACTATACTTTATAAAGTAAATAAACATAAATTAAAATCTAATGTTATGAGATTAAAAAACTACTTACTTTTATTACTTATTTTTTCATCACCCCTGATTACTTACGGACAAGTATCTTTTAACCCCGAAGCAGTAGTCGGTTCAGACTCTAAGCTTTCCAGAACAGGAAATCTGGATGGAGATGGTAAACCTGATCTGGTATCAGGAAGCTATAGTAATGTAAGCGTATTTTTAAACATTTCTACCGATGCGCAAATTACTTCCGGGACATTTGCCAATCCGTTACAATTATCTAATAAATTCCCCTGCTGGCAGAGAAGTTTGGTATAGAAATGAAACTTATGAGATCAAATGGGCCAGCAGCAGATCAGTCAATGTTAAATTGGAATATAGTACCAATGGAGGTTCTAGCTGGTCAACAATTGCAGCTTCTGTTGTTGCATCTAATGGAACTTATTCATGGACACTATAGCATAAATGGCAGGCTGGTCTACAGAGGAAATTTTAATTAAACCATTGTTGCTTACTGCTATATTATTAGGTACGCCCGGAAGCAATATAACGATTACGTATGAAGTTAATGAATCTACTAAATTAAGCTTTGAATACTCCATCGATGGTGGTACAAATTGGGAAATTATAGATAGCTGGGTAAATGTCAACAATGGCCAATACACCTGGAAAGTACCTGATGTAAACTCAACCAATTGCTTATTACGACTGTCTGACAGTTATAATAGCAGTATATTCGGTATCAGCGATGGCGAATTTACTATCTCTGCCATAACAGAGACAGATACCCCTACAAATGAAATACTAAACGTCTTCCCTAACCCTTCAGACAATGTTATTTCAATAAACTTTGCAAGGCAAAGAGAATATGAATTGGTAGATTGGGAAGGCAATATAATTTTCAGTGGCAAAACAAACAGCGGTACCGTTGAAAAGATAAACACCCTTGGTATTCATCCGGGTGTTTATATACTCAGACTGAAATCAGACAATAGTATTCATACAACCAAAATAATTATTAAATAAACTATCAACTTTCTTTGTTCCCATCCAGTAAGAACAAAGAAAGTTATTATTTTCATTTTTAAATCCCATTGTTTCCAGTGAGACAATGGGATTTATTATTCACACTTTCTACTAACTCAAAGTTTTCGAATTTTCTGACTACCTGCATTAAAACTACCAGAATGAGGTGTATGAATGTATTTTGCATTAGCCCCTTTCAATTTGAAAAAGTTAAGAAACATAATCAACATTGCTCTTGGCACCTCTATTATAGCGCTCAATGTTTCTTTAGTATAAAATCGGGATGGTATAGCCAATAAAAATGTTACCGTATGTATCAGCAAAAGAGAAACCCACAATGCAGTAGACGGATAAGCGCTTATGCCTGTAATAATATTAAATAATACAGCTAAAATACAAGTAACCAATACAACAGCCATCAACATTACTCTCGGCACTAAAGTGAACTGAAGTACCTTGTTAAACATATCAATATTCCCGTATAGGAATAAATGTTTGAATGATGCAAAAAAATACCTTCGAAGGTAAACCAACTGAGCAGAGATCCATCTCCTTCTTTGCTTCTCAAACACTTCTGCATTCTCAACTTTTTCATCGTAAACCATAGCATCTTCTACGTACTCAATGGTTACTTTATCGCGATTAAGCTTTACTTCCAATTCTTTATCAAATCCTCCGACTGCATGGACAGTACTCATAACTTTTTTAAAATAACTATATTCAAAGGCCATACCCGAACCAATAAGCCCGGAACTGAATCCAAGCACACGATGCCCTTTTCTATAAATATGATTATTTACTTCTTCACTTATCGCATCAAGTATCGCAAACTTGGTATTGATATTTTTTGCAACGCGATGTCCCTGAAGCGCCTTACAGTGGGTAGCCAGGATCACCTTATTCATCTTGCTTAAAAAAGCAGGTTCCATTATGTTATCCGCATCCAGAATAAGTGCATAATCATACTGCTCCGGCAAAACCTTCATCGCCTGATTCAGCGATTTAGCTTTGGTACTCACCTCAAAACTAACATTAATAATCCTTATCGGAAGGTCTGCAAGTTTATTTAAAGTAGCTTCTTTCAATGAGTCGGCTATAACAATTACTTCAAAAAAGTCTTTAGGATAATCCTGCTTAAGAGCCTCTTCGGCAGACTGTATAATCACCCCATCTTCTTTATAAGAAGGAATAAACACGGCAAACTTTTTATAGCCGGGAACTTCTTCCACTTTTTTCAGTCTCCCTATTCGTCCGGCCAGAGAATAGATAAATCCGTACAAGACACAAAATAGCAGGTATAAAAACAATCCCAATAACAGTATATGTACAATGATCATAATTGCGTAATTTTAATTGAAGGATTTTCGTGAATATCTTTATTTACCCAGTTCCAGGTGTAACCTTTATAAAAAGCCTTTAACAAGTCAAACCGTTTTTGCAGCAAATATTTAAAAGTATTTTTTGGTACAGAAGCCAAAGAAAAAAACAACATGGAAGAAAGCAACTTTAATCCTTTTACATTCCTTCGCATAAACACCAGACGATTTCGTGTCATATAGTAAACTTTTACAGGATTTTCCTTTCCTATCGTCATTGACTCTTTATGATAGACTACCGAAGCACCAACGTACCATATAGTATATCCTGCCCGCTTTATCCTTTCACAGAAGTCCAGTTCTTCATAATACAAGAAATAGATATCAGCCATCATTCCAATATTTTCTATCACCTTTCTTGATACCATCATAGCTGCTCCATGAGTAAAAGGCGTAGGTGAACAAAAGTTATATTGCCCCTTATCCTTTTCATTTTTACCAACAAAAGAACCTCTTCCAGTATAAGGATTTATTGATTCGCCACCTGCATATTGTATGGTATCTTTCGAGTGATAATAAATGATCTTTGACCCTACGGCCCCAATCTTATCATCAGACTCCATCTTTTCTACCAATGGCTCCAGGAAACCGGCATCCACCTCTGTATCATTATTGAGCATTAAAAAATATTTACCTCGTGCATTGATAAAACCAAGGTTATTACCACCGGCAAAACCAAGATTTTTATCACTACAGATAAGATTTACAAAAGGGTATTGGTCTTTAATAATGTTAGGAGATTCCAGAGATGCGTTATCAACCACCAATATTTCCAGATTAGGATAAGTTACATGCTTTAGTGATTCCAACAACTCACAGGTTACCTTTGCATTATTATAATTAATAGTGATAATAGAAACCAAAGGGTATACTTCTTTTTTCATCTTATTTAGATAAGTAGTTGTCTGCTTTAATTAATAAGATGAATTCGGCAACTTTTGTTATTGCCTTAGGGAAGTGTTTTTTTCTTCATCCATAGCGGGGCCCAAAAAAAGAAAAGCAAGACTGATATAAAAACAAACAATGGTAGGCATTTGGCCAATCACCTGATTACCATAACTGGCGACAGCAATACCAAACACACCTGAATATAATGCGATAAGCTTTTGTTTCAGATAGACATCCCTGATATTATTGATTTTCACATAGGCAATGGCTAACACTGCCAAAATAAAAAGTATATACAAAGACAATCCTACTATGCCCATTTCGGCCCATATACGAACATACCAGCTATCAGTCGGAGTTTTTGCTAAAAATGTACCAGGACTAAATCGTTCTCCCCAATAACCTGCTGTACCAATTCCACCACCTATAGGACGCGTAGCAAGATACTCTCTGAATTTTCTTTGATTCTCCAATCGCACCTGAAAAGATGGATCTTCAGGATCAAGCGCACTTCTCATACGTTGTATTTCATATACACCCTGCCCTACATAGGTATATTTAAGCAGATAAAAACACGATCCTAAAAAAACAAGTCCCAGAATAAGTACTTTAAAATTCTTACTCAATAATAAATAAAAAAATATACCTGAGAATACAAACATAGCCCCTCTGGTACCTGAGATGGCCATTCCATAAAAACATATAAGAGCTGCACCAAAGTAATATAGCTTTTTAAGTAGTGTATTTGTCTTTAATCCAACTATGGCTCCTACTACGGTTGAAAATGCCATAAATGCACCAAACTGTCCTGCATCGGAATAAAAAGAAAATACTCTCAGCTTACCAAAAAGCAAATGCGTTTCGGCAGCACCAGCCGCCAGCCAGGCAGTTTCTACTGCATCCAAACCTATATGTAATTGTTTGGCTCCATATAAAGCACTAATTACACTTCCTAATAACCAAACAAAAATAAACTGGTCAAGATCTTTTTCTCTGTAAAAAACCAAAAAGACCAAAGGAATCACAAATAACATATATAGGGAAACCGACCTCACGGCATAAAACCAGGCTAATCTGCTCACTGCTTCAGGATTAAATAATTCAAGAACCGTAAACAGAAACCATATAAAGGTCAACACTACCAATACATTATTTAATCGTCCATAGTCCTTTTTGGAGCAATTAAATATTGCCGCCACTAATGTAAGTAACAATGCAAAGTCTAAGGATAAACCAAGTGGAGCACTTATATACCTGGTAATACCAATGGAAAAAAAACTTACCAGAAGTGCTAAAAAGATACCCATTCTTGGCTTTACAAAAATTAAATAGAGTAGAGCAAAAGATACGGGAATAAAAATCAATATTCCTGCTGCCATTAACTTCCCCCAAGCTATAAATATGCCAACTCCTAAGGCTACAATTGCAAGTAAAAGGGTTATTAATAATAACTTGCCAATGTATTGAATGGAAACGATATACCTCATTTCAATATCCCTTTTGATGGTGCCAGAAAAACCAAAGACTTAGTTTCCTCCCACCCTGCCTTCAATATTCGCTTTAATGAAAAATCGATATTCCTTTTTAAAAAATAAATACCAAATAATACGCCGGTGACAAATGTAAAAATAGAAACCATTGCTACCGACCAAACCTCTCCTATAAAATGTATTACCAATAAGTCTCCGCTTAGGTTAACAGCCAACATCATCATAATTTTTTGAAAATTGCGAATGGGTTTATTAATAACATCCAACGTAACACCACTATATCTGTCTATCGCCATAAATCCGGCATATATGGAAAATACCCTGAGAATATTGGCAGCTTCGGCATATTCTCTCCCGCCCAACAGCACAACCATTGGCTCGGCGAACACAAAGCAAATCACAACAAAGGGTAATAATAAAATAGTAGTGGTACCACTGGTTCTTTCAAAAAATGAAACCAATCCTTTCTCATCGTTTGAATTTACAAGATAAGACAATCGGGGCAGAGCTGTAGCAACAAAGCTCCGGAGAGGAATTTCTATAATTTCAAACAACTTAAGCGGCACACTATATATAGCCACAGCTACAGGCCCTAATAAAGCACCTATTAGCAAGGTATCGGAACTACGAAGCAAATTAGCTCCTATCATTGTTCCCATACTAAACTTTCCAAAATTGAATATCTCCTGAAATTTTTCTTTGGAATAATAAGGTAACTGATGTATTCCTGTCCAGTTGAAAACAATGCATAAAACACTGGTAATAATGTTGGATGCCAGAAAGCTATATAAGACAAATTGCAGGCCATAATGGTTAAAATAATTTATCACCAGCAAAGCAATGAATAATCCCAGCAATATTAACCGGATAAATAAAATTTTTCCGAAAGCGCTTTCTACCTGTAGTTTCCATGTAGCAAAGTTAAAAGGCAATGTTGCAAGAGAAAATATCCATATCCAATCAATAAATAACTGAAAGCCGACATTAGATATAAATCCTTCCGGAATCAGTAATCCTAAAAGACTTATCAATGACATGGACAACGAAACTGCTAAGCCTATAACCCAGGCAGTACCTGTTACTTCCTGTACGTATTTCTTGTCCTTTCCTGCTGAAAATTTGATAAGAGGAGTATGAAGCATACCTGTCCTCAATAAATCCAAAAATGTAACCAGCGTAACAAACAATACCCAACTACCAAATTCTTCTTTAGTCAATGACCTGGCCAGTATAGCAAAACTTATAAAACCCAAAGCAGCAGCAGAACCATTGCCCAGTAAAGACAAAACATTATTATTTTGAAATAACTTTTTTACTTTATGGATCATGCCACCTTTTCCGGTTTTTGAGTCAATAACTTTTCAATGATTACCGAAAACTCTTTAACTCTGTTTTCCCAGGAATTCTTTCTGGCAAACTCTACTCTTAATTTCTTTTTTTCATAATTATCTGCATACAGTTCCTCTCGCAGATAATTAAGAAACTGCTCTTTGGATTCCGCCGTTCTGACTACTTTGGTAAATTCAGGTAGTGGAGCAAAGTCTGTCATAACAACAGGCTTAGCTGCCGCGAGATATTCATTAATTTTTAACGGATATACTCCTCTTGTAACTTTTGATTTTATATAGGGAATAATGGCAACATCTACTTCCTTAAGATATTGGGGGACTTCATCAGGACGGGCACTTCCTAAAAAGATTACATTTGAAAATGGAGTTAACCTGTTTTTAGCTTCTTCGTTGGTTATTCTTCCAAGAAATCTAAATTCCACCTCTGGAAGCCGGCTAATAGTGTAAACCATTGTTTCCGTATCAAACCGCTCATCCAAACTTCCGGTATAACCAACTACCTTCTTTTGATGGGGAGATTTAACAGTAAAATCAGCTACTGCCTGAAAATTTTCAAAATCAACGCCATTCTTAACTACATAGCATTTTCTATGTAAATATCCCTTAGATTCATGTAGCGCATCCGATGTTGTAATTACGGCATCTGTTTTCTTTATATAATCTTCTTCTACAGAAGGCCCGTGAAAACTATACCATTGATCGCCTTTTATCTCATCGTAGCAATAATAAATATGTAACTTCTCGTTTAAATTACCTGCCAGTGTCAATCCAAAAAATGGATTGTACCCATTCACTACCACAGGATCTTTTATACCTAAAGTCTTCATTGCCGACTGGATAGATGCTTTTACTATAAGGCCGTTAAGTTTAAGCAGGCTTCGGTAAGGTATTCTTGGCTTTATCCAGTTGACAGGCAATACAGGCGGCGGTGTAAGCACATGTACTTGCGATCCGTATTCTGTGGTGAGTGTACGCAACCTTGGTTCTAACCCTATTACTCTGCTTACAGGCACTCTGGGGTTTCGGGTGATAAGATCTTTAAGAGTATATTCATAATCTACAAATAACACTTTATTTTCACGGCTCAGGAGAGTCATCATTTTAACCAATGTATTCAGAAACTCACTCTCCCAGGTAGATAAGGCTATACATACAAAAGTCTGGTTTTTAATCATACTTCACTTCCTTTTTTACTTATAACAGATCGTTTAAAAAATTTTAATCCAGTTGATTTTTTCCGTTTGATTCCGTCCAATCCTTCAAGACGATCCGTCTTTACTTTATTCAATACTATCAAAGGCTGGTAATTCGTAGCTTTGCTATATAAGCGTGAAATATAAATATCGGACTCTGTCCATGAACGGTCGGCTGCAATAACTATTAATGCAAGGTCCATATTACTTATCAACTCCACAGGCAATTGATGTTCTGCCAATGAAGGGATCTCCAATACAACAAACTTAAAGTCTTTTACCTGCTCTTTTTGGGGCAATAAATCATCTACCCTGGACTGATTGACAAAATTTTTATCAGGATTATAATAAAAAGGTTTTAAACATGGATGGTCTTTTACTTTCGTTTCATTCTTATCTATTTTATATGAAACAAACAAAGTATTTCCATAAATATCGCTTAACTTCTCAGCCAACTTTTGACTGACCCAACTTTTACCTTCACCAGGTTTAGCGCTGGTTAATACAATCTTTTTCGGAAAATCTAATTTCCCTCTATTATTCAACTCGATCATAATACTACTGATGGTCTGATCTAACAGGGCTGATTCCAGTTCGTCAATAGAAGGGGTCGCATCCCTAAAAGGCAATACACCTGCTAAATGTAGTCCGGTTATTCTTTCTGCCCTTGATGGCGTTTTGATAGAAGCATCAAAAAATTCGCGGGCTACAATTCCTCCGGTCATCAGCACAACACCTACAAAAAATCCAATCATTACCAACATCATACCTTTAGAAGCATTTGGCTTTGATGGATAATAAGGCCTATCAACTACTTTCAAACTTGAAGTTAACTCTATATTTTGCTGACGTTGTTTATTAATATTTAATGCATTCAACGCAGTCATATATTCTTTCTCAGCCACTCTCACCTCTCTTTCCAGACTTGATAAAACAGGACGAAGCGGAGCCATTTTCTCATACATTTTATCAAACTCCTTTAGCTTTTCATTCAGCAACCTTAACCGTGCTTCACTTTCATCCATTACCAGTTTATTAGACAACCACTGATTTAATAATCCATCTCTTGGTAAGCCTTCCTGCGAGTTATTTAATCGATAAAGGTCATTCACTATTTCCTCTATTTCTTCTTTAATCAAGTCTGCTTCTTCTTTCAACTTTCGGATTTCTTCCCCCTGAATTTTATAGATCTTGGCATTCGCAATCTTATAATTCAAATCCGCCAGCTGCTTCCTTTTTAATAATATCTTTTCATTGGATTCAATAAGGCTTTTATTTCCATCGATCTTACTTTCCAAATTTTTAATAGTGGCTTCAGATGCTGTATACAATAAATCTTCTTTCCTGATTTCTTCCAGTATCTCCTGCTTAGACAGTGCTATTGATTTTGCTTCTTCATCGTAATTGAGTATTTTATTTTTGACACCAAAATCTCTCAATTTATTTTCTGCCTCTTTTAGCTTTTTATAACTTTCTTCTGCCTGCCGGGTAAAGTAGTTTACTACACCTATTATTTCACCTTCTTTAATTCTCCTGTATTTATTGATAAATACTTCAGACAACAATTCTAAAGTATTCTGACAAACGCCAGGGTCTGTACATGAATAGGAAACTTCAAGCATATCACTATTTTCTCTTCGGAAAGCTTTGATATTGTCTCTGATTTGATTTATCCCATAAATAGTAGGTGATGACAATATCATATAAATATGACTGGCTCCATCTCCATTCTGATACTTCAACAAGTTTTGATATGTCTCTTCTACCGAACCTGAAACTACTATATCTTTTCGGAGATTATCAGGAAAAATATTTTTCAAAGAAATAAAAGTCTCATTACTTAATATTTTACTATCAACATTATCTAAAACCAGATGCCTGGCCAGTAAACGCATACTTACTTCTTCCATCGTTTCTCTGGCTTTAAGCGTATTTAATAAGTTATCAAAAGCATTATTTACTGCATTATGATCCAAGCGTGGATGTTCTTCGCTGGTAATTTTAAAACCACTGGCAATACCTGTATATATTAACACAGAAGAAGAATATTCTTTAGGATCATCCTTGGTCAAATAATAAATAGTAAATGAAACCAATGATGGAAATAACAACAGAAGTAACCAGTTTTTCTTAAGTACTCTAAGTATATCCTTTATATTCATTTTCGATGAATCAGTTTAGTTATTGGCACTCCCACTAAAATCTCCATTTGCAAAAACAAGGATTGAAAATTCTTTTTAGCCAGTTCATATTTCTCTTCCGAACCGATAAACAACTGATTTAATTTGGCGTACTCTTCCAGCTTTATACTTCCTTCACGAAATTGTTTCTCCGCCATTTGTTGAAGGAGGCGGGCACTTTCCCGATTATCTGCTATCACTTTCAAAATATTCTGTGCAGCTATTAACTCCGAATAGGCTTGGGTAATTTCCCTTGCCAGATCAAGCTCCGCCATTTTTACTCTCTGAGTAGCCGCCAACAATTCTGCTTCTTCTTTCGCAAGCTTTGGCCTCCTGATGGTAAATTCACTTATAGGTATAGATACATTAATTCCATACCTGTATCCATTCAAAAAATTGCTTTGCTGTTCAGCGATACCGCTGCTTATTTGAAACTTTTGGTTTCCTGTAGCATAATTACCAAAGAGAGAAATATTCTCCTGCCAACTTCTTTTAGCAATGATAAGATCATAAGCAGAGCCTTGCTCCAGAGCTTTGTTATATTTTACATAGGGTGAATTTTTTTTTGCTATAGCGATTAAGGTATCTAATGGCGGTAGTTGATATTCCAGTTCCCCGATTTCAGTTAGATTATACTTTAAAGTATCAACTCTTAAACCGGACTGGCAATAACCCATGTTTATCATCATGAGTAATACCAGTACGGAAAGAAGTTGTTTATATCGGTTAGGAAAATGGAATCTTTTTTTCATACAAGTTCAACACCTATTATCTCATACATTCTCTTTTTGTAAGAGAGCAGGCACTGTTTTAACTATTATTTCAATATCTCTCCAAAATGAGTAATTCTTTGCATAGTCATTATCCAGTTGTATTCTTTCTTCCTCTGACATCGGGCCTTTTCTACCTCGTTTGGTTACCTGCCACAATCCTGTAATACCTGCAGGAGCCATAAACCGAAGTGTAAATTGATCCGTAGTAATCTTCTCTGCTTCATATAAAGGCAATGGCCTGTTTCCCACAATAGACATATCTCCCTTCAACACATTGAACAACTGAGGAAGCTCGTCTATACTGGTATTTCGGATAAACTTACCAATTCGGGTAATACGAGGATCATTGCTTATCTTCACAAATGTTCCGCTTTCCGCTTTTTTGTTTTCCAGGTATATCTTTTCACAAACCGCATTACCATCCAGATATAATACCGATTGGCATGGGCTGTTGTTTAATTTACAGGTTTCACAAATACCTTCTGCCTTTTGCTTCTCTTTGCCTTTACTGTAAAGATTTAAATGCGATATATCTTTCAGCTTGGCATCTGCCCCTATCGTCATGGAACGAAACTTGTAGAAGTCAAATATTTTATAACCTGTTCCTACTCTCTTAGAAGAATAAAACACCGGCCCTTTTGACTCCAACCGAATTAAAATAGCAATGATAAGAAACACCGGCAACAGCAATATGATGGCAACTAAAGAAAACACTATATCAAAAGCACGCTTCAATACAGGCACTTTGTATACAGGCTGCCAACACACCCCGTCTCCACAACGTTTGGAGTTTTTCGAACAATAAATCAGATACTTTAGGCGAAAACAAAAATCCCGTGAATCAAAGTCAGGATCAAAGATTTCAGAAACCCCTTGACGTAATAACTCCTTTCTTACTCTGTTATCAATCTTTTCATGAATAAAAACAAAGGGTACTTCCAATAAAGCTTCGGAAGCTCTAAGCATGGAAAGCAGCGGACTTCCGTTAGGACTATTAAATTTACCTGCCGATACAACTGCATCTACACATCGGTGGTTTTTATTAATCCAGTCATAAAACTTAAATCCGTTTTCAAATACATATATTTCAAAATCATCTTCACATTTACTGGTGAAGTTTTTAATCTTCACAGGATCACTTTCAATATATGCAATCTTACTTTTTTCTGAAGTCAACGCGTTCGTCATATTATCACCTTACACTTTACATGTCCTTTTTAATATATTCTCAACACGAGCCTCTAATTCCTCCGGATTAAATGGTTTTATTAAATAATCATCAGCACCTGCTTTTAAACATTGTATTCTGATATTACTATTTTCATAGCTGGACAAAATCAACAATGGTATATCTCTGAAAAAACCGCTGGAACGGATATGCTTCATAAATTCAAAACCATCCATTTCAGGCATGTGCAAATCTGTAATTATCGCATCCGGTAAGTTTCCTTCATGTAACCACTCTAAAGCTTTCTTACCATTTTCTTGTCTAACTACATTATATTTGTATTCCAGGGTATGATATATAACTGCTAAAGTAGAGTCTACATCATCTATGACAAGTAATGTCTTTTCCATCTTTCTTCACTCATTTTTATAATTACTAACCATCACTTGAAAGACCTGTATACCTTAAATAAACCTCTTAAAAAGCCTGATTTATTAAGCTTACTCCTGAGGCTGATTTGTTAAGTTTTACACGATCCTTATATCATCTTAACCTTCATGTTTCGTGGAATGTTTGACCATGATACAGGTCTTATGGACACTTATTTTCGCCTAAAAAAACAAATAAAATTTCTATCGGATTTTTAATAATACTATAGTGAGTTTTGATTACCTAAAAGAATAAACAGGTATGAAAAAACAGAATAAGTTGCAGATAAGAGAGGCGCTATTCAATGAACCACCATCCTTTAATTTTTAATAATTATTCCTTGCGGGAAAAGGAATATAAAAACACATCGGCTTTAAGTTTTCCAATTCACCCTCCGGAAGCTTATACTTTGGTGGTTAGAGTATTAAAATCACTTAAAACTTTAAAATTTCCCTAACCCTGGCCCCGAAACTTATTAAATCTCAATATTGTTCCTATTTTTGTCCTAAATGCAGTATATTGCACAATAGTTGGAATTTAAAGTTGATCATCGCATGGCTATTACTCAGGAACTAGTACTAAAAGCACTCTCTACTGTGGAAGAACCGGATCTGAAAAAAGACCTGGTAACTCTTAACATGGTTAAAGATATTGAAATTGAAGGAGATAAAGTTTCATTCACCGTTGTATTAACGACTCCGGCCTGTCCTCTTAAAGAACTCATTCGTACTTCCTGTGTGGATGCGGTAAAACGACTGGTAAGTGATGCAAGCGAAGTTGTCGTAAACTTTACTTCGGAAGTAACTACTGCCAGAAACCAGGCTCCGGTTTTGCCTGATGTTAAAAATATTATTGCCATATCATCAGGAAAAGGAGGAGTTGGTAAATCTACCGTTACCGCCAATCTGGCCATTGCGCTTGCCAAAGCCGGAGCAAAAGTAGGATTAATAGATGCCGATATATTCGGCCCTTCCATGCCGGTAATGTTTGACCTGGAAGATGTAACCCCAAGAGTTATACAGGAAAACGGGAAAAACTATATCATTCCTTTACAGCAATACGGGGTAAAACTAATTTCCATAGGATTTCTGACTCCGGCAGAAAGTGCCGTAGTATGGAGGGGGCCAATGGCTAGCTCAGCACTTAAACAATTCATCACTGATTGTCAGTGGGGAGAACTGGATTATCTGTTGATAGACCTTCCTCCCGGAACCAGCGATATCCACCTTACGCTGGTACAAACCGTACCGGTTACAGGAGCCATTGTAGTGACTACACCTCAAAAAGTAGCTCTTGCTGATGCCACAAAAGGCCTGGCCATGTTCCGGCAACCACAAATCAATGTGCCGGTACTTGGAGTAGTCGAAAATATGGCTTATTTTGTTCCGGAAGAACTACCGGATAATAAATATTATATATTTGGGAAAAACGGCGGATTTGAACTGGCAGAAAAATACGACATCCCATTACTCGGACAAATTCCAATCGTTCAGGGAATCCGTGAAAGTGGGGATATAGGAAGGCCTTCCGTATTAAACAATGATGTTACAGCGCAGGCATTTATGGAGCTGGCTGAAAATGTAGCCAGACAGATAGCCATCCGAAATGCTACGCAGGAAGTGACCCAACAAGTGGAAATTAAGTACTAAAACTGTGAATACAACTTTGACCAATCAGGAATTAATCAATAAAGTAGAATCGGCCCTGGATAACATCCGTCCATACCTCGAAGCTGATGGTGGCAATGTTAAAGTAATCGAAATAACCGAAGACATGGTGGTTAAACTGGAATTACTTGGTACTTGCGGCAGTTGTCCTATGTCTACCATGACACTTAAAGCAGGTGTGGAAGAATCCATCCGCAAAGCCATTCCGGAAATTACAGGTGTGGAAGCCATCAATATTACCCCTCCGGACGACATTGATGCTTTGCTGTCAGATACCTTTTAAGGGAACTGGCCGTTACTATATGAATTAAAAATTTATACCAGTAAAATTCTAGATATTTAAATGAGAATAGGAATATTTTTCGGAGGACAGTCCAGGGAAAGAGAAATTTCCTTTGCAGGAGGAAGAACGGTTTATGACAACCTTAACAAAGAATTGTTTGAACCGGTACCTGTCTTTGTAGACAGCATTGGCAACTTCATTCTGCTAGACTGGCAGTATATCTATAAAGGTACTATCAGAGACTTTTATCCTCCATTTAATACAATTCCCAACTCCCCTAACGGTTTCCAGATTTATATTGAATCTCTGGGCAAACTCAGCACTCAGGAACAGGATGCCATTATTTCCAAAGTTGGAAAAAGAATCCGGCCTGACGAGTTCGCCAATTACATGGACTTCGCTTTTCTGGCGCTTCACGGGCCATACGGAGAAGACGGAAACATACAGGGAATTCTGGAATGGTATAATATTCCTTACAGTGGGTCAGGCATATTGCCTTCGGCGATCGGAATTAACAAAATTGTCCAGAAAGGACTGATGGACAATGCCTTGTTCAAAGGCCCCAAATACACCTATTTAAGTAAAAAAGAGTGGAAGGCTACTGAAAACAAAGCAGATATATTCTACCGTCTGGAAAGCGAACTGGGATTGCCATTTGTTGTAAAAGCACCTTATCAGGGATCTTCTATCGGTATTTCGGTAGTTTCGGACCATGATATTCCCAATTTTATCAAGGCAGTAAACAGAAGTTTCTTCACAAAAGAAATTGACAGAAACGAGTGGCTGCAACTGGATGAGGAAAAACAGGTAGCTGCTATCAAAGAACTTACCGACATTCGCGAAGGTATAGGTATGCCGGTAATGATTGATGGTAAACAAATCAACCATCCGGAAGAACTGCTTACATACATCCGAACTACTTTCAAAACTCCTCAGCAGACTATACAAATGGAAAGTCTGGACAATGAGGAAGAAATTATTATAGAATCATTTATTCACGGCAGGGAGTTTTCATGTATCGTTATTCAGGACGAAAACGGAAATCCGATTGCGCTTCCTCCTACTGAAATTATTAAAGGAAATAAAGTTTTCGATTACAGGTCCAAATACCTGCCTGGTATGACCCGAAAACTTACTCCTATCAATTTACCTTACGAACAAATCGAAAATATCCGCAAGGAATGTGAAAGGCTTTTCAAAGAGCTGAACTTTAATGTTTACGCACGTCTGGACGGATTTATCAATCATAATGGTGAAATATTCCTGAACGACCCAAATACCACTTCCGGAATGTTGCCATCCTCTTTCTTCTTCCATCAGGCAGCAGAAATTGGAATGAACCCGTCCCAATTCCTGACCTATATCATCAGGACATCTATTTCTGAAAGAATAAGAACAGGAAAGAAAACCTTTGCACTAAAACAATTACTCAAAAATCTGGATGATAATCTTCAAAAACTGAAAGCCAAAGAGTCTGAGAAAATCAGAGTGGGTGTGATTATGGGAGGTTATTCATCAGAAAGACATATTTCCGTAAAGAGTGGAAGAAATATCTATGAAAAACTTTCTTCCAGTACCAAGTACGAGCCTGTTCCGATCTTCCTTACCGGAAGCAACGAAGATCATCAGCTATATTTAATTCCGGTGAATATTATGCTGAAGGACAATGCAGATGACATTAGGGAAAAAGTAGTAAGAGCAGAACCTAAGCATCCTATTCTTGGAAAAATAATTGAAGAAGCCGGAGCTATTACCGGTAAATATGTATCCAATGCCATTCACGAAGCAGTAAGAATTTCCTACGCTGAACTGGCAGAGAAAGTAGATGCAGTATTTATTGCAC